>NZ_BAAFRV010000011.1:0-79243 GCF_045862035.1 Enterococcus hailinensis
ATTCAGCTCAACAATCATCTGTTTGAAATTTTCTTCGTATCGGGTCATAAAATCCATCCTCTCGTAGATAAGTTTAATTTATTTCTGTCTCTACGAAAAGTTGTCTAAGATTTGATACTAACACCATGAAGAATATAAATATAAAGGCTTAGATAGATTTCTTTGGAAATAAGACAAGTTCAATTGATAAAATTTACTGGAATGAATTACTTTAAAGTCAGTTAAGATGCTGGCTTTTTTGGTATAATGAGCTGAATTATCCGCCGATTGAAAGATGTATCCAATTTTGGAGAGGTGTATTTTTATTAGTCTAATCTATTGTAGACTTTTTAACTTAAATGATATAATTTTGTTAAATAGGAAACGATGGAGGGAAAAATGAAAAAATACGGTTCTCAAAGTGAATATATAAAAAATGCGAATTCTTTTAGAAATAATCCTCCATTTAATAAAAAGATAAAAGATTCTCGATATTTTAATAGCAGAGTTTTTTGCCAAATACTACCTAAAGTCAGAGCTAAACAGAAACTGACTGTAGATGAACAGATTGATTATATGAAATTCAAAGGAATTACGTTTAATATTATTGATGAGTCGGCAGCAAAGAGTGTATTAACTGAAACCAACTATTACTATAAATTATCAGTAGCAAGAAAGTTATTTGAGAAAGGTTTTAATGATAAATATAAGTTGTTAGATTTTTCTTTTTTAGTGGACTTGTCGTCTATAGATATGGGAATAAGATATTTCCTATTACAAATGACATTAGACATAGAGCACTCAATTAAAGTAGCTCTTATTGATGAACTGACTAAAAATCCTAAGATTGATCCATATTTGATAGTCCAACAGTTTAAAAATAAGAATAAAAATTTTTATAAAAATATAATAGGTCGCTTTTCTAAAACTGAATATAAAAAAGATATGTATTCCAAAAGAGGAAAAGACATTCCTTATTGGGTATTATTAGAAATAATGGATATGGGCGGGTTAATTAAATTTTTAAATTTTTATACTTCAAAATTCAAGGCTACTACTACACTTTCTAAAACTTCTGAGATTGCTTTATTTGCAAAAAATATTAGAAATTGTTGTGCACATAGCAGTGCTTTTATATACAACGTATATGATCCTCAAACTCGTATTTTATCTAACCCTAGGATGATAACGTATGGAGAACGTATGGGTATAAATAGTAATGATATCCAGTTTAGAAAAATAAACGATTTGGTAGCACTTTTCTATTTGCATAAAATTTTTTGTACAGATTTATTAAATAATCGCCGGGTAAAAGAGGGTAAAATTTTTTTGGAAAGATGCGATAGAAATCGGATCTATTATTCATCAAATAAATATCTAAAAAAAGAAAGAGAAATTTTTATCAAATTGCTTGATTATTTGAATAACTAAATGTATGATTTACATACGATGAAACAACAGGTAGTGCTGTTGGCTCACTAGTTAGTGCTACTGATTAGGAGTTACTGAATTATTGCTTTGAATATTTATATATTCGGAGTAGCCCTTTTGCCCAAGTGGTGAGAGGGTTTTTTATTTAAAAAGTAATATTAAATAAATTGATATCCGCTTACTTTTATATTTAAGAAGTTCATCGTTTGGTGAGCTTTTTTGGTATACTGAGCACAGTTTTGTGGCGAGTAAAAGATGTCCTCAATTTCGAGGAGATCTTTTTCGAACTTAACACAAGCATCTTTTTGTAATGAGCGGAATTTTCAGCCGATTGAAAGATGGGCTCAATTTTGAGCAGACCCATGAGGATTGCATAAAAATATGCAGCCCTATTCAAATGATTGTTCGGGCGTTCATTCTTCTTCGGGAAGAGTAGCGATTAAGCATAAAGCTTCCACGCAAAAAAACGAGTCGCCACGGAATTTAATTATGAAGCAACTTTCCTAAATTGTTGTACGTAGTAGAATTTGGAAGTTCTTTAGTCTAAATTCGTCAACGTTGAAGAATATGGTAGTTCACTAACTATGGGTATAATAAAAAGAAAAAGGGAGTGTCGCGTGGTGGAATTAGATAAAGTTAGACTGGAAGCTTTAGAAGAAGAATTTAGATCATACCCCACAATACCAGCGAAAATTAAACGTGCGCTGCTGTCTGCTGAACATAAGCCAGAAGATGTAAATGCTTAGATAAATCCGACTGGCGGACACACTAAAACAGCCTTGAATGATATTATCAGGAAAGAAAATAATAAAGGGTATATTTATTATTCAGCGTTATATGCGGATATTGGCCATGCTTATGCTAAGTTAGCTGACGAGTTACAGGAGATTGTGGACGTATATTTCTGGGGTGAGTATAAAGGTTATACTTGGCGTGAAATCGCTGATCAGATCGGTTGTTCTACGGCTGGAGCAGATCGAAGACGATACAAAATATTAGAAACTTTAGCTTATGAAAAAGGAATTTTGATATAAAAAAATACACCTATCTAAACAGATGTACCCCCACGGCTTATTGAAGTTTTTGTATGCCAAAATGTATGCCATTTGGTTTAAATTACTTGAAAAATAGTGATAGATAACTCTAATTTATTTAGTCATAAACGCTGATTTGATAGCCTTCATAGTTCTTTGATATAGGTTTCTCATTCATGACTGAAGAAGAAGAATAATTAGTTAAAAAGCTTACCTCTAATATTGAAGGTAAGCTTTTTTACTCAAAAAAAATGAATATTTATTGTTTATATGCTTGAAAATTTAGTGTAAACAAATCGTTTGTCTCAAAAGGATTGGTAGCGTAACATAAAATTTGTAAACGTTATCAATTTGAAGGTAGGGATTTTAATGGAAAAAATATATCAAGCAAGTACAGCTGAAGGTATGATCGATTTTATCAATATGTATGACTTAGAGGTAGCAGCAAAAGAAGTCATACCTAAAGGTGGATACGGATATATCAGCAGTGGGGCAGGAGATATTTTTACCTATAAAGAAAATGAAAGGGCTTTTAATCATAAATTGATTATTCCGCATGTATTACGCGATGTCGAGCTACCTGATACAACGACAGATTATTTTGGTGAAAGTTTAGCGGCACCAATTATTATGGCGCCAGTTGCAGCTCATGGTTTGGCTAATATTGCAGCTGAACGAGCATCAGCAAAAGGTGTATCTCGTTTTGGAACAATCTACACGGCAAGTTCATACGCTTCATGTACTTTAGAAGAAATTCGTGAAGCTGGCGGAGTTGAAGCACCTCAATGGTTTCAATTTTATATGAGTAAAGACAATGGGATCAATCGAGATATTTTAGCTTTAGCCAAACGTAATGGTGCGAAAGCAATCGTTTTGACTGCAGATGCAACTGTTGGTGGAAATCGTGAAACCGATCGCCGAAGTGGTTTCACTTTTCCATTAGCAATGCCGATCGTTCAAGCCTATCAGTCCGGGATCGGACAAACAATGGATGCTGTTTATGGTTCTTCAAAACAAAAATTAAGTCCAAAAGATGTCGAATTTATTGCTAAACAGTCGGAATTACCTGTATATGTTAAAGGTGTTCAATCAGAAGAAGATGTGGAACGCGCATTGGGTTCTGGTGCTACAGGAATTTGGGTATCAAATCATGGCGGTCGTCAATTAGATGGTGGACCGGCAGCCTTTGATTCTTTACAATATGTAGCGGAAGCAGTTGCTGGTCGTGCGCCGATTGTTTTCGATAGTGGTGTGCGTCGGGGGCAACATGTGTTTAAAGCTTTGGCATGTGGTGCTGATCTAGTTGCAATCGGCCGTCCAGTCATCTATGGTTTGGCTTTAGGTGGAGCAACCGGCGTGCAGCAAGTCTTTGAATTTTTCAAAAAAGAATTAGAAATGGTGATGCAATTGGCAGGAACCCAGACAGTGGAAGATATAAAAAAAATCACGTTAAGAAATAATCAATATCTATAGTAAGAGCGAAAAAAACATGTTGAAAAATATTCGACGTGTTTTTTTATTTATAGTTTGTTCTATTACAATTGTTAAGGATTATCCTCTGTATTATCGACTGTTTTTCATGAGCAACTTTCTACAGGTAACCGTTTTTAATATGCTATAAAGAGCTAGTAACAAAGAAATTTTAGTTAATGAAAAGAGGAATAAAGCGTGAAAAAATGGTGGGTAGGCTTATTATTGGTAGTAGCGGGTCTAGTAGTAACTGCTTGTGGAAATACACAATCAGCAAGTGATGATAGTTGGAAAAAAGTAGAAGATAAACAGGAGTTAACAGTAGCAACCTCTGGAACGTTATTCCCATCTTCTTATTATAATGATAATAACAAATTAGTAGGTTACGATATCGATGTAGCAAAAGCAGTCGCCAAAAAATTAGATTTAAAAATTAAATTTAAAGAATACAATGTCGATGGCCAAGTAACAGCGGTAAATCGAGGAGAAGCTGATTTCGCAGCTAATGATTTTGGGATGTCGAAAGAACGTAGTAAAAAATTCTCATTGTCATCGCCAATCAAATATTCATTTGATAGTATGATTGTTAGAACAAGCGATGATTCCGGTATCCATTCATTAGAAGACTTAAAGGGCAAAAAAGCAGCGGGTGAACCAAACACTAGTTATATGAAAATCGCAGAAAAATATGGAGCCAAAGCGGTCACTTATGATAATGCAACCAACGATCAGTATCTGACAGACGTAGCGAATGGTCGTACAGATGTGATTTTGAATGATTACTATTTACAAAAAATGTCCATTGGTGCATTGCCAGATATTCCAGTTAAAATTTTAGAAGATGTTTATTTTAATGCGAATTCTACCGGGTTTTTATTCAATAAAAAGAATCAAGCATTAAAGGAAAAAGTAGATGCTGCATTAACTGAATTAAAAAAAGAGGGAACACTAAAAGAGATTTCAGAAAAATATTTTGGTACGAATGTTTCTGTTAAACCGAAACAAGAAGTTAGTGAGAAAGTTTCAACGGAATAATGTATATACCAACACTTGATTTTTCATTAATGATCGAGTCTATTCCGTTTTTATTGAGCGGATTAGGATATACGATTGGAATCAGTTTTGCAGCCTTCTTTTTGGGAAATCTTTTAGGAATAATGATGACTGTCTTAAATTATCTTCCGATACCGCCAGTTCAATGGTTTGTCCGCTTTTATCTATCTTTTTTACGAGGGACCCCAGCACTGGTGTTATTATTTTTACTCTATTTTGCCTTGCCGTATCAATTAAATGCCGTGTTGGCAGCAGTAATTTGTTTTAGCTTGACTAGCAGTGCGTTTATCGGTGAAATCTACCGAGGATCGATCGCAGGTGTCAACGCCGGCCAGTGGGATGCTGCGTATGCCTTAGGAAATCGTTTTTTTTCGACGATGCGTTATATTATTTTGCCCCAGGCTTTACGGATTTCAGTTCCTGCGCTAAGCAATGTAGCGATGGATCTAGTAAAGGGAACGTCATTGGCAGCCATGATCACTGTACCTGATATTTTTCAAAAGGCTAAAATTATTGGTGGCCGAACGTTTGACTACTTATCGATGTATATTTTGGTCGCTTTGATTTATTGGTTGCTGTGCATCGGAATCGGTCATCTACAACGCCGATTAGAACACTATTTTCAACAGAAGTATATTTAATGAGATGAAGGATTTATCTTTAAAGATAAATCCTTTTTTGATATAACAAAAAAACATAAGCGTGATCGCTGGTTGAATAACTAAAAATTATTCTTTTTACTTGATTTATTAAAGGTTTAGAGTAAAATATAGAATTAATTCAATCGGTTACTGATTTTTAAGTGGAGAATAAATAGATAGGATGTGTTTATTATGGGATATATGCCACCTGCGAAATTTTCGTTGAATGATAATGTGCAATTCAAAGTCGCGAATGATGTCTTAACCGGCGTGATCGAATTAGCTAATTTTGCTCATGCGTCTGATAACGGATATCATTCATATAATATTTTTGTGGAAGAACGCGAGTGTTCCTATACACACGTCCCAGAACAAGACGTCTTAAAAAAGTTTAGTTAATAGAAGTTGGATAAACAGATACAGGAACTGTTTATCCAACTTCTTTTTTTGAGTTCTGTTGCTAGTATTCTTTGGCAAATTTTGTGATAATAAGGCAAAAAGTGGGGTGCGAATTTTGAGAGACGGAACCTATTGGGCTGAAAAATTAAGAAACAAAGAAATTAGTTTCCAAGAACTATTAGCTGCAATCGAAGAAAAGGCACAGAAGCAAAATCCAGTATTAAATGCCTTTGTTGCCACGATGGAACAAGACGCAGTCGTGGAGTACCAAGAACAAAAAGAAGTTTTGGCACGACCTTTTGCTGGCTTGCCGATCCCATTGAAAATGTTAGGACAAGAAAAAAAAGATTGGTTAAGTACTTCGGGTTCACGTCTATTTTTAGAAAATCAGGCAAAGCAAACGAGCGATTATACACAGCAGCTGATCAAAAATGGTTTGATTCCATTTGCTCAAACTAATACGCCAGAATTTGGGTTTAAGAATATCTCTGATGCCAAAATTTATGGCCCCGCTAGAAACCCATGGAATTTAGATTATTTTTCTGGCGGTTCAAGTGGTGGTGCCGCCAGTGCAGTCGCTGCTGGAATTGTTCCGATTGCAGGAGCAAGCGATGGCGGCGGTTCGATTCGGATCCCAGCTTCTTTCTGTGGGTTGATTGGATTGAAACCAAGTCGCGGAACGATGCCTGTCGGTCCTAATGGTATGCGCGGGTGGCAAGGCGCATCGATTGATTTTGCTTTGACTGTTTCAATGCGCGATACCGAGAAACTTTTTTATGGGATGCGCGGGATTGATCCTAGTGCTCCATATCAAGCTACACAAAATGAGTGGCAACATAAACAAGCCGCACAACAAACAAAATTGAAGATCGCAGTTTTGATTGAATCACCAATCGGATCAAAAGTTTCTCCTGAAGCAGCGAGTGCAGTAGAAAAAGCTTCCGATTTTTTAGTTAACCAAGGTCATGAGGTTCAATTGATTTCTTATCCTTTCGATGGTAAGCAGTTGATCAGTAGTTATTATTTGATGAATGGCGCTGAAACAGCTGCGATGTTTGCCGGGATCGAAAAAGGGCTAAAACGCCCAGCAGAAAAACACGATATGGAATTAATGACGTGGGGGATCTATCAATATGGCAAAAAAATTCCAGCAAGTCATTATATCAACGCGCTGAATTTTTGGGATACTGTAACAATGAGGATGGAGAATGTATTCCGAGAATATGATTTATTATTAACGCCCACTGCAGCGATGACCGCACCGAAAATCATAGAGGATTTGCAAAGTGATGAGATTCGTGATGGATTAGAAGTCGCGGCTAATCTATCAGAAAAGGAATTAGCCAGTCTAGTTGATCGAATGTTTGATAAAAGTTTACAGATTACGCCTTATACTCAACTAGCTAATTTAACAGGACAACCAGCAATTTCTTTACCTACGTATGTCACAAAAAAAGGCTTGCCTTTAGGAATTCAATTCATGGCTGCTAGAGGTCGGGAAGATTTGTTGTTTCAAGTTGGAAAGTTATTTGAAACAGAGTATGGCTTCCAATTACCGGAGTATTACCGAGAATCATAAAAAAAGATCGACAAATAGCTTGTCGATCTTTTTTACTACAACTAATTAGACTAGTTTTTGAGCCTTTTCAGTATTTGCAAAATGAAGTTTGGCATATTTTGTTAATAACTCGATACCACCTTGCCGAAGAAGCTTAGCAGCCAGCTCATCAGAAGGTCTTCCGGCGCCGGAAGGAACTTTTACACCTAGTTCTAAAGACGCTTTGTCTAATTCTTCTAAGAAGCTAGCGCGGGAAATTATGGAAGCCGCAGCGACAGAAAGATGGTATTGCTCGCCTTTAGTGATAAAGTAGATCTTTTCTCTTACAGCTTGTGCCTCTTGTTTTACGTACTTCATGTAATTGGCTTCTGAAGTAAATTGATCGATCAAAATCGCTTCAGGTTTTGTTGGTGCGATGTCAGATAGCAGCAAGCGGATCGCTTGATTATGCAAAGCAACTTTCATTCGGACAGCATTATATTTTGGTTGGATCTCATTGTACTTTTCTGGATTAACGACGAGCAAGCGATAAGGAATCAATTCTTTGATTGCTACAGCCATTTGACGAATCTGCGGATCAGTCAGCATTTTTGAATCTTTAACACCTAATTGTTTCAACGCGGCTAAATGATCTTTATCAGCAAAAGCAGCGCATACACATAGCGGACCAAAATAACTGCCGTTTCCGACTTCATCGCTGCCTAAAACAGAAAGTGAAGCAAAGTTTTTAGGCAAATTACTTGTAGCGGCTTTCTTTGGATTTGAAGTGGCGGAATTACCCCAACGAGCTGCTTCTTGTTCCGCGTTATTTCCTTGAAATAAAACTTTGCCTGAGGTATAGGCGGTAATACTTATTCCGTTCTTTTTAGCCGAAAATTCACTATAAGGGACTTTTTTGCTAGACAGATAATCTACATAATAAGATTTCAATTTTTGAATTTCAGTTTTGGTTAATTTTAAGACAGCTGAACTCATCATTTCGCTCTTTTCTTTAAGTTATTTACTTTTGGTTAATCAAAGTTGTACATACGCCAAGTTTTAGCATATAATATATTAGTATTTTTAGTTGCATCGTACTTTGTAAAAAATGTTTTAGAAAGGTTGATCAATATGGCGCAAAATCGCTATAAGGCCATCGTTGCCGGTCAGACTTATACTATCATTGGACAAGAATCCAAGCAACATATGGATATGGTTACTGCCTTGATCAATGAACAGTTAAATGAAATCATGTCATTATCGCCAGACATCACAGAAGAAAAAGCATCAATCTTATTAGCTATTAATGCTGTTTCTGATCAGTTAAAGAAACAAGAAGCTTTGATGAAGTTAGAAAAACAACAAACGACACTGGATGGACAGGCTGCACATAATTTGGAATTAGAAAATCGCATCAAAAAAATCGAAGCGATCGAAGCGGAAGCCAAAGAAATTATGCGTAAAAATGGAAAAGCCGATGTACCGATTCGTAATCATGTCGAAGCTCAACAGATCGTCAATGAAAACCGCAAACGTGAGATTCAAAAAAGAGCGGCAAACAAATAAGTGAGGGAAACTATGTTAACATTGATAATTTTATTTGCATTATTGCTGTCCTTTTATTTAGGATATCGTAGAGGCCTAGCGTATCAATTGGTGTTTACAGTTGGCTATATCCTTTCATTTATTGCTGCGTGGGTGTTTTATCAACGTTTGGGAGCAGGGTTAGATTTATTTGTTCCGTATCCATCGGTGACCAGTGAATCAAAAATGATCTATTATTCGATTGATCAAGCGTTTAATTTGGATCAAGCATTTTATGCGGGCGTTGCTTTTGTTGCAATTTTAGCCGTTGGCTGGTTGATCACTCATTTTATTGCAATCTTTTTCAAGAATTTATTATTTGAAACGATTTTGCCGCAATATGATGGAGTCGCCGCAGGTGTAATCCAAGTATTTATTTGCTACGTAGCGATCTTTTTACTATTGAAATTGGTCAGCTTTGTACCGATGGTCTTGATCCAAAACCAATTAGAAAATAGTTGGCTAGCTCGGATGATCATTGAACATTCACTGATTTTGAGTCCAGTGTTTGACAATTTATGGGTAACAAAAATTATTGGATAGAGCAAAAACCGAGACGCTGCTTGACAGGTTTCGGTTTATTTATTTATAGAAGGTGAAAAAATGAATGAACGTATTCTAAAAACATTAGAATTTGAACAAGTAAAGAAAATGATTCAGCAGTATTTGACGACTGAACAAGGGGAAGAAGAGATCCGTCAACTTGTCCCTTCTAGCGACAGCGAGACTGTTCAAGCATGGCTCGAGGAAACGGAAGACGGGATCAAAGTTCAACGGTTGCGTGGCGGCTTGCCGATTCCTAAGTTAAACAATATCAAACCGCATATGAAACGGATCGAAATCGGGGCAAACTTGAATGGGTTAGAATTAGCAGAAGTTTCTCGTGTCCTTTCTACAACGAGTGAATTGGTTCGTTTTATCGAAGATTTAAAAGATAGCGAATTAGAATTTAAACGTTTATATTTTTGGGAAGAACAATTAACGACATTACCCGAATTAAGTGGAAAACTCCGTCGTTCGATCGAAGAAGATGGTCGCGTACGAGATGAAGCTTCGGTTGAATTACGTACGATTCGAAGTCAAATTCGTCGTAGCGAACAAACGATTCGAGAACAATTAGATGGATTGATTCGTGGAAAAAATGCAAAATATTTAAGCGATAGCCTGATTACGATGCGTAATGATCGCTACGTTATTCCAGTCAAACAAGAGTATCGTGGGGTCTTCGGCGGTGTGGTCCATGATCAAAGTTCTTCAGGACAAACGTTATTTATGGAACCAAAACAAATCGTTGAATTGAACAATCGTCTACGTCAACAACAAATCGCTGAACGGACTGAGATCGAACGTATTCTAGCTGAATTGTCAGCTGAATTGGTAGCACCGCGAAAAGATATTTTGCATAATGCTTACGTCTTAGGACGTTTTGATTTAATGAATGCCAAAGCTCGTTTTGCCAAATCCCTAAAAGCGATCGTTCCGACAATCAATGCTCAAAATCATGTCTATTTCAAACAAGCACGACATCCGCTGTTAGATCAAGAAAAAGCAGTAGCAAATGATTTGATGATTGGTGAAGATTTCCAAGCCGTCGTTATCACCGGTCCTAATACAGGTGGTAAGACGATTTCGTTAAAAACTTTGGGACTATTACAATTGATGGGGCAAACAGGTTTTCCATTACCAGTGGCTGAAGAAAGTGAAATGGGGATCTTTGCTGAAGTCTTTGCGGATATTGGTGATGAACAATCGATTGAGCAGAGTTTATCGACATTCTCTTCTCATATGACCAATATCGTATCGATTTTAGATAAAATTGATGAACATAGTTTAGTATTATTTGACGAACTTGGTGCTGGGACGGACCCTCAAGAAGGGGCAGCTTTAGCAATTGCGATCCTTGATGCGGTCGGTGCTAAATCAGCTTACGTCATGGCAACAACTCACTATCCTGAATTGAAAATCTATGGCTACAATCGTTCAAATACGATCAATGCCAGCATGGAATTTGATGTGGATACATTAAGTCCGACCTATCGTTTGTTGATCGGTGTTCCCGGCCGAAGTAATGCTTTTGAGATCTCGCGCCGCTTAGGATTAGATTCAATGATCATTGACAGTGCCAAACAAATTATTGATGAAGAGAGTCAAGACTTGAATGAAATGATTTCTGATTTAGAAAATCAAAGAAAAGCGACAGAGACTGAATACTTAGAAATTCGTCACTATGTCGATGAGTCAGAAAAACTATATCGTGATTTGAAAAATGCGTATTCTTACTTCTTTGATGAACGGGAAAAAGAAATGGAAAAAGCGCGTAAAGAAGCTAATACACTTGTGAGTGATGCACAAGAAAATGCTGAGAAAATCATCAAAGAAATTCGTCAAATGCAATTGGATGGTCAAGGACAAGTCAAAGAGCATCAATTGATCGATGCGAAATCACAGCTTGCAGATCTAAAACAGGATGAACAATTAAAGAAAAACAAAGTACTGCAAAAAGCAAAGGCTAAAAAACAATTCAAACCAAATGATGAAGTGATTGTTGAAACGTATGGTCAACGCGGCACGTTGATTAAAAAAGTCGGCGACAGTGATTGGCAGGTTCAACTGGGTATCCTAAAAATGACGGTGGCTGAAGAAGATATGACCTTAACCACACCGATTGAAGAGCCGAAACAACGCGTTGTTACAGGAGTCCAACGGGGAGCAAGTGCTCGAGTAAAACCAGAACTAGATCTTCGTGGCAAGCGTTATGAAGAGGCTTTAGCAGAAGTAGATCAATATATCGATGCAGCCTTATTAGCAAACTTTGCACAAGTCCGGATCATTCATGGAAAAGGTACAGGTGCTTTAAGAACTGGGATCACTGATTATTTAAAGAATAATCGAAATGTGAAAAGTTTTGAATTTGCACCCGCAAATCAAGGTGGAAGCGGCGCAACGGTCGTAACTTTTAAATAGTTTACAAGTGTAAGCAGAAGAGTAGCGCAGATACAAAGAGCGTGCTATACTACTTTTAGTAAGAATTAGATGACTTCGAAGCTACTCTTTGAAGTGAATATAGGAGGAATACACATGTCACAAGTAGTTACTGATAAAACTTTTAGCGAAGAAACGGATAACGGACTTGTATTGATCGACTTTTGGGCAACTTGGTGTGGCCCTTGTCGCATGCAAGCACCAATTTTAGAACAATTATCTGAGGAATACGATGAAGATGAATTCCGCGTTGTTAAAATGGACGTTGATGAAAATCCAGAAACACCTGCTTCATTCGGGATCATGAGCATTCCGACACTTGTTTTAAAGAAAGATGGACAAGTTGTAGATAAAGTGATCGGTGTTCATACAAAAGATCAATTAAAAGAGCTAATTCAAGCTCACATGTAAGAATACTGGATGGGTGTGACAAGTGTCACACCCATCTTTTGTCGATTGCTCATTTTGAAAAACGAAAAAGCTAAAAAAGTGTGAAAAAGTTCGACGCTTTTTTAGCAGAAGGGAAGCAAGGCATGAACGAACGAATCAAAAATAAATTAGCATTGCTGCCAGATCAACCTGGCTGCTATTTGATGAAAGATAAAAATGAAACGATCATCTATGTTGGGAAAGCCAAAATCTTAAAAAATCGAGTTCGTTCTTATTTCACTGGTAGTCACAATACGAAGACAGAACGTTTAGTCAGTGAAATCGTGGATTTTGAATATATCGTCACCGAATCGAATATCGAAGCGTTATTACTAGAAATCAATCTGATCAAAAAAAATGATCCTAAATACAATATTATGTTGAAGGATGATAAAACCTATCCTTTTTTGAAAATCACGAATGAAAAGTATCCGCGTTTGATGATTACGCGAAAAGTATTGAAAGATAAAGCTTTGTATTTTGGACCATATCCAGATGTCAATGCAGCCAATGAAACAAAAAAATTATTAGATCGGCTGTTCCCGTTAAGAAAATGCAAACCGTCGCAAAAGACCCCATGTCTGTATTATCATCTAGGCCAGTGCTTGTGTCCGTATGCGTTTGATGTCGATCCACAAGTTTATAAAGATATGGTTGAAGAAATCAAATCATTTTTAAATGGCGGACATACGGAGATCCAAGATCAGCTTAAAGAAAAAATGAATCAAGCAGCCAGCGATATGGAATTTGAAAAAGCAGCTGAATATCGTGACCAAATTCGTGCGATCGAAACTGTTATGACGAAACAAAAAATGACCAATACGGATCTAGTGGACCGTGATATTTTTGGATATGCAACCGATAAAGGCTGGATGTGTGTTCAAGTCTTCTTTGTTCGCCAAGGTAAATTGATCGAGCGGGATGTTTCAATGTTTCCATTTTATAATGACGCGGAAGAAGATTTTCTGACTTATATCGGTCAATTTTATCAAGAAAATGAGCATTTTATCCCTAAAGAAGTGTTGATACCAGATAATATCGATAAACCGAGTGTTGAAGCTTTGCTAGAGACAAAAGTAATTCAACCACAGCGCGGCGATAAGAAAAAATTAGTAAAACTAGCTGGAAAAAATGC
Organism: Enterococcus hailinensis; assembly: GCF_045862035.1. Taxonomy (NCBI): domain Bacteria; kingdom Bacillati; phylum Bacillota; class Bacilli; order Lactobacillales; family Enterococcaceae; genus Enterococcus; species Enterococcus hailinensis. Next base: position 13,675 of record NZ_BAAFRV010000011.1, read on the forward strand.
GCAAGTAGCGTTAAATGAAAAATTTGATTTGATTGGTCGTAGTGAAGCACGGACGATCGGTGCGGTGGAAAAATTAGGGGATGCGATGAACATTCCAGCACCAATTCGGATTGAGGCTTTTGATAATTCGAACATCATGGGAACAGATCCTGTATCTGCGATGGTCGTGTTCATCGACGGCAAGCCGGCGAAAAAAGAATACCGAAAATATAAAATCAAAACAGTCAAAGGTCCAGATGATTATGCTTCGATGCGAGAAGTCATCTATCGTCGCTATTCAAGGGTCTTAAAAGAAGGACTGCCATTTCCTGATTTGATCGTGATCGATGGCGGGAAAGGCCAAGTCGATGTGGCAAAAGATGTTCTAGCCAATCAACTAGGAATTGATATTCCAATTGCTGGATTAGCAAAAAATGATAAGCATAAAACGAGTGAACTATTGTATGGTCCAGAATTAAGTGTGGTACCATTAGAGCGCAATTCACAAGAATTCTTTTTATTGCAGCGGATCCAGGATGAAGTCCATCGTTTTGCGATCACTTTCCATCGTCAATTACGCAGCAAAAATAGTTTTGCTTCTAAACTAGATAATATTGATGGTTTAGGACCGAAACGTAAAAAATTGTTGTTGAAAGAATTCAAGTCATTAAAAAATATTCAAGAAGCATCCATCGAAGAATTACAAAAAGTCGGCTTGCCAAAAGCAGTAGCTGAAAGTACCCACAATCAATTGCAACAAAAATAATGTATAGTGTCCTTTACAAAAAAAGTAAAGGGTGCTATACTTTTTTTGTCTTAAGATGTAAAGCTAACTATACATGAGGAAGTGCTCTATTGCAGAATCGAATTCAAAAATTACGTAAAGAACGTAAACTCACCCAAAGTGAACTAGCAGAAAAATTAGAAGTAACTCGTCAAACGATTATTTCATTAGAAAGTGGTCGTTATAACGCTTCATTGATTTTGGCGTATAAGATTGCGCGATTATTTGATTTAAAAATTGAAGATGTTTTTATTTTTGAAGAGGAGGATGACTAATGCAAGATTTATCAAAACTAGATCAGGAATATTTAAAAAGTTTAAAACGGCTCAATCGTTACTATTTAACAACGGCTATTATATTGATCACATGTTTAGCAATTTTATTTTTAGGAACAAGTTTTTATGAATTGAAAATCAACCAACGTGCGTCAGATTATTTAAGTGGCTTCTTATTAGCAATTGCAGTAATATTGTTCATTTACGTAATTCGCAATCAAAAACTGATGAAAGATCCTAAATTGCTCAAAAAAGAGCGAATAAAAAATTCAGACGAACGTAATGTAGAAATCATGAAAAAGTCACTACAGTTCACAAGTTATTTCATGGTAATCGCACTGGTACTAACGAGTGTTGTGGGGAGTTTTTTATCTGAAGTCATCATGCAAATGGCTAGTTTATTGATTGCGCTATTTTTTATTAGCTACTTAGTATGTTATCTTTATTTTAAGAAAAGGCTTTAATACATTATAGGTATAGTGGGTAAGTTGTAGGTTAGAAACAATCAAAGGAGTGAGTAAATGTTACAAGTAGAGTATTTAAGCAAAAGTTTCGGTTCGTATAAGGCATTAGATGATATGAACTTTACGATCGAGGATGGGAAAATATTAGGATTGATTGGTCAAAATGGTGCGGGGAAAACCACGACTTTTCGTCTAATTTTAGATTTTTTATCAAAGGATGCCGGCAGTGTCTTATGGAATGGCCATCCATTGTCAGGAAAAGATTATAATACGATCGGCTATCTACCGGAAGAACGCGGTCTTTATCCAAAAGTGACGATCGAGAATCAATTACTCTTTTTTGCTTCACTTAGAGGGAAAAAGAAACAAGAGATTGAACCAAAAATTGATGAATGGATGGATAAATTTCAAGTCAAAGGAAAGAAAACCGATAAAGTAAAATCTCTTTCGAAAGGCAATCAGCAAAAAGTTCAATTGATTTCCACGTTGATCCATGAACCTAAATTAGTGATCTTGGATGAACCCTTTAGTGGGTTGGATCCAGTCAATGCCGAACTATTGAAAAACGGTATTATTGAACTGAAAGAGAAAGGTTCTTGTGTCATTTTTTCCAGTCATAATATGGATAATGTAGAAAAAATTTGTGACCACTTGATTATGCTGCGAAATGGTGAGACAGTCTTGAATGGTAAAGTCCACGATATCAGAGAATCCTTCGGTCGTAGTAAATTATATTTAGATTCTTCTTTGAGTAAAACAGAATTAACAGCTTTTGCTGGAGTTGAAAAAGTATTACAAAAAGAAGATGGCAGTTTTGATATCACATTGAGTGATCCGTCTGCAGGGAAAGAAATCTTTGAACAGGCAACTAAAAATGGGTACATCCCGATGTTCAATCAACAGCCACCGACACTCGAAGAAATCTTTAAATGGAAAGTAGGTGGCACACATGAATAAGATGGGAATCATTGTTAAAGATGTCTACAAAAAGAATGTTAAATCAGCCGCTTTTTTAATCATGATTTTAGCACCTTTCTTAGTGATGGGAATTTTTTATCTATCGCAGCATTTTTTTGGCGATGCAAATGATATCAATAAAATCGGAATCGTCAGTAATCAATCTGCCGTGGCTGAAGAATTAGTTAAAACAAAAAACAAAGATTACTCGTTTACGGTTATTTCGAGCGAGCAGGCTGCGCAAAGTCAATTAGAAGATAAAAAAGTTGACGCTTATCTAACTTTAAAGTTAGGCCAAGAAAAGGTTACGGGAAAACTTTATAGTAAGGCTTCTTTAGGAACTTCGACTGAGACGCAATTGCAGCAGATACTGAATAATTTGCAAGCATCTATGCGGGCGAGTCAATTAAATTTGACGACTGCACAAGTTCAAAAGGTTATGGAACCGGCAGCTTTTACAGCGAATAAAGTCACTTTTGAGCAAGGAAAGATGCAAAGTGATGGCGGTGATTCAAGCATCCAATTTGTCCTTAGTTTTTTAACTACGATCATTATGTTTGTCTTCATCATGAGTTATTCTTCGATCATTGCTCAAGAAATTGCTTCAGAAAAAGGGACAAGGATCATGGAAGTTCTACTGTCGAGTATGAAAGCCAAGACTCATTATTATGGCAAATTAGTAGGAGTCTTATTAGTAGCACTGACACAATTACTGATTTACGGGATAGCATTAGTCATAGGGTATCGACAGTTCAAAGATTTTCCAATGGTTAAAGATTTCATGAACAATGTATCGATCAAAAGTTTATTAGGCAGCAACGTATTTATCATTATGGCTTTTATGTTGATCGGCATCTTTTTATATGCAGTCCTTTCTGCTCTTTGCGGTTCATTAGTCAGCAAACCGGAAGATACAGCTAAAGCGATCCAGCCAGTGATGTATCTTTCCATGATCGGGTATATGTTAGGCTTAATTTTAGGCGCTTCTGATCCAACCAATATCATTATCAAAGTTACATCGTATATCCCATTTTTATCTTCTTATAGTATGCCATTACGTTTGGCGTCAAATACTGCAGGAACTTCTAGTGCTTTGATTTCATTAGGAATTTTGATTATCTTTACCCTGTTATTGACTATTTTTTCTGCGCAACTGTATAAATCAAATGTTTTAGTTTATAGTGAAGGCGGAACATTTAGTGCATTGAAACAGTCAATTTCAATCATGCGAAATGATCGTAAAAAGAACTAAACAAATCATTTGACCAACGAAGGAATGTCTCTCACAATAGAAGTTGTAACACAAACTGCATGAGGAGGAACTTTGATGGATACAATGAAAAAATTAGCAAATGGAATCGAAATGCCTCGACTAGGTTTAGGTGTTTGGCGAGTAGAAGAAACTGATGCGACAAATTCAGTTAAATGGGCGATCGAAAATGGGTATCATTTGATTGATACCGCCGCTGTTTACAAAAATGAAAAAGGTGTTGGTGAAGGGATTCGTCAATCAGGGATCAAACGTGAAGAGCTCTTTGTCACAACCAAACTTTGGAATGCGGATCAAGGCTATGATTCTGCATTGAAAGCTTTTGATGACAGTTTAGAACGTTTAGGTTTAGACTATGTTGATCTTTATTTGATTCACTGGCCAGTGGAAGGGAAATTCAATGATTCTTGGCGAGCGATGGAAGAAATCTATGAAAGTGGTCGTGCAAAAGCGATTGGGGTCTCTAATTTTCACCAACATCATATCGAAAAATTGATGACGACTGCTAAAATCAAACCAATGGTCGATCAAATCGAGTTGCACCCAACGTTCACTCAAGAACCTTTACGTGAATATTTAGCACAAGAAGGAATCGCTGTAGAAGCGTGGTCACCACTTGGACAAGGTAAGATTTTAGAAAATCCGACTTTGGTTGAGATTGGGAAAAAGCATAATAAATCAGCTGCTCAAATAATCATTCGTTGGCATTTACAAAGTGACATCATCGTGATTCCAAAATCAGTCCATGAAGAACGAATCAAAGAAAATTTTGATGTTTTTGATTTTGAATTAAGCTCCGACGAAATGAAACAAATCGATGGATTGAATATCAATGAACGCCTTGGCGGCGATCCAGACAATTTTAATTTTTAGTACGCTTGAAAATACTTGTAGTGAATCGGTCAACGATTCATTGCAAGTATTTTTTATTTATTTTTTATCCTTAATAAAATAAATAATTTTGATTTTTTAGTTTTTTATAAAAAAGCGGATAATGAAAAAACTATGCTACTATTTTTGAAAAAGGGGAGAAACCGATGGCTAGTTTGTTGTCAAAGATCAATTCGTTCGTTTGGGGTGCACCACTGATTCTATTGATTTTAGGAATCGGAATTATTTTAACGATTGGGACTAAGACCATTCAGCTACGTCGCTTGCCACTTGCGCTGAAGTATATGGTAAAAAATGAAGAAGGTGGCCAAGGAGATGTTACGAGTTTTCAGGCACTGTGCACAGCATTGTCAGCAACGATCGGAACTGGAAATATCGTCGGTGTAGCTACAGCAATTGTGGCAGGCGGCCCTGGAGCATTATTTTGGCTAGAAATCGCAGGCTTTTTAGGAATGGCTACAAAATATGCAGAAGGTTTATTAGCCGTAAAATATCGAACATTTGATGATCATGGGAAAGCATTGGGCGGGCCATTTTATTACATTGAAAATGGGTTGGGAGAACGTTGGCGCTGGCTGGCAAAAATGTTTGCATTTTTTGGAGTTTTCGTTGGGTTATTTGGTATCGGGACGTTTGCTCAAATCAATGGAATCACTTCAGCAGCAGAAAATTTTTTTGATCCTAATAAAATGTATGCGGTTTCTTTGTTTGGCAATAATTATTCATGGGCATTGATCGTTACTGGAGTAATAGTAACTGTCTTCGTTGCGGTTGTGTTGATCGGTGGTGTTCAACGGATCGCACAAGTGTCTGAAATCATCGTACCATTAATGATCGTGATCTATGTGGGGCTTTGTCTGTTTATGATTATTTTGAATATCACAAAACTTCCAATGGTGATCGTTGAAATCGTTCAAAGTGCTTTTGGACTAAGGGCTGCTTCTGGTGGGGCACTGGGGGCGATGATGATCGCGATGCAAAAAGGAATTGCCCGAGGAATTTTTTCAAATGAATCCGGTCTGGGAAGTGCACCAATCGCTGCCGCGGCTGCTCAATCTAAAGAACCTGTCAGACAGGGGTTGGTATCGATGACAGGAACTTTTATTGATACGTTGATCGTTTGCAATATGACAGGCATGGCAATTATTCTAACTGGTGCTTGGGAAACCGGATTAGATGGTTCAGCTGTAACGATTTACGCATTTTCTAAAGCATTACCGCTATCTCAAACAATCGCTTCTTTACTTTTGATGATTTGTTTATCATTCTTTGCTTTCACAACGATCTTAGGTTGGAACTATTATTCTGAACGTTGTTTAAGCTATTTGACTGGTGGCAATACAAAATTCTCAACAATTTTTCGCTGGATTTATATTGCGGCAATTTTTATCGGACCGTACTTAACGATCTCGACTGTTTGGACATTAGCGGATATCGTTAATGGACTAATGGCTTTTCCTAATATTTTGGCATTGATTTTACTAAGCCCCGTTGTTTTTAAAGAAACAAAAAGTTATTTTAGCCGGTTGGATACTGGGAAAATAGAAGATGGAGTTAGTCAGAAACAAATTCTTTCAGTAGATGAAGAATAAAAAAACTGACATGAAGACACGCTCATGACAGCTTTCCCTAAATTAAACGTACTAAAATTCTTGTACAAAATAATCAAATAAGCGTTGCTCTTTCGGATCGTTCTTATGTGTTAATTCAGGATGCCATTGAACCCCAAGAATTTTATGGCTGCGATCGCGACTTTCGACAGCTTCGATGATTCCATCTGTTGACCAAGCAATTGGAACTAGACTTTCTGCTAAATCTTTCAATGCTTGATGATGATAGGAATTGACCTGATTTTTTTCACCCAGAATGGCCGCTAAAGAGGAATCTCCTTTAACAGTAATCGAATGCAAGCCAAAATCAGGAACAGTTGGAAACATATCGTGTTTGACCGTCCAATTTTCATAGTATGACAAATCTTGATACAACGTACCGCCTAAAGTTACATTCAATAATTGTGTACCGCGGCAGACGGCTAAGATAGGTTTGTTTTGTTTGATGGCTTCTTTGATCAAGGCCATCTCAAAAGCATCACGTTCCATACTAGTAGCACCTAATTTTGGATCGGGTTCTTCTCCGTATAAAATTGGTGAAACATCTTGTCCACCTGCTAGTAATAGTTTATCAATAGTTGCTATATAACTGCTAGCTAGTTCAGGATCACTGATTGGTAATAGAACTGGGACACCACCAGCTTGATGAATCCCGTCAATAAAACCCTGAGGGCTGTAAGTAAATTGTTGATCAAAAAATTCTTGGTTTTTTTGATAATGCTGATTTGCTGCGATACCGATAATTACTTTTGTCAAAAAGGCCACCTCTTTATTCAATTTATTCTTTAAATTGTCGCTAGTTCTAAACGTTGATACTAAAAATCTATCATACTTCTTTCTTATCATAGTTGAGAAAGGATAGCAAGAATTGCGCTAGCTAGTAAAATAAAAATATTTTTGCGTGATTTATTCTAATGCTAGAAAAGCAACATACTTAAATAAGATAAAACCAATATTTAATTACGTAGAACGTAAGATCCGTTTTTTTAGAACCAACTATTTTTGAATTTTAAGGTCTTTTTTTTAGTTAGTACATTTGTTACACTGAAAAAGAGATTTTTTTTATAAATTACAATGGTTGGGCGCAAGCTTCAAGGATCATGTTCTTCAAGGGGTGAGAAGAACGGTCTAGAAGTTTGCGCTCTTTTTGTATCAAAAAGGAGGGGTTATGTGTTAGAGGCTTTGGAAAAAATAAAAATAGCAGAAGAACAAAATGAGTTGAAGAAAGAGTCTTTGAAAAGTGATTTAGCTTCATATGAAGCAGCTAAAAAACAAGAATTACAAATAAAAAAAGGACAATTAAAAGAGACTTTTTCCAGTATGGTTGATCAACAAGCGCATAGTTTAGCGAAATCTTTAGCAGCAGAAAAGCAAAAACTTGCTGAGATAGCTGAGGTAGAAACTAGCCAGATGGAGGAAAAGTATTCAGTAAAAAAATCACAGATGATTCAAATGATAGTCGAAAGGGTGATCACAGAATATGGCAGTCAGTAAAATGAGCAAGCTGACGTTGATTGCTCCGCAAGGGTACAGTGAAAAAATACTTTCAACCGTTCAAGGATTCCAAGGGGTAGAAATTCGAGATCTCTTCCAACAGACAGTCAGTAATGCCTGGGTAGCAGATTATTTTAATGAGGTAGAGCCTTTGGCTAGTCAAACTGAATTGACAAAAATTGAAGACCAGTTAAAGGCGATAAGCGAAGCAATTCAATTTATAGAACGTCACGGCAGCAGTAAGGAAAAAAGCTTTCATTTAAAACGTCGACAAGCGGCATTAAAAGTATTGGAAGAAACCTTTGATGAGACGGATTTTTTAGCTGAGCTGATAAATATCCAGGATTTAGAAAAAAATTTTTTGAAAACCGAAAAGAAAAGACAAACCTTACAAGAAGAAGAGAGTCTGTTACAAAAATGGCAATCCTTAGATTTTGTTCCAAAAAATTATTCACTCTATTCAACGAACTTTTTTTTAGGCAGCAGTGATCCTGAAGCATGGGAACGAGTCGAACATCAAATGAAAAAGCAACAAATTTATTATGAAGTGATTCATAGCGATGACCAAACGATTCATTTTGGCTTGCTGTATCTGCGAGAAAAAAATGAGCTTGTTCAGGAGTTGATCAGGCAGTTTAGCATCAATGCGTTTCGTTATGATTTGCCTATATTACCTAAAGAAAAATTGGCAGAAATCCAGCAGGCATCACTTGAATTAATTGAGCAACAGAAGCTGTTGACTCGATTGATTGGACAAAAAAAAGTCATGATTGAAAAGTTAGAGTTAGCAGAAGAAATCTTATTGGCAAAAAAAAATCGCTGGCTTATTTATCATCGTTTTATTAAAAATGAACGCGTATTTCTTTTACAAGGTTGGATAGAAACAGAAATGTTCGAAACACTCAAAGTTTTTTTAGCAGAATCAGTAGATCTAACGAATTTCTATATTGAGATTGAAGAGCCATCGGATTTTGAAATTGAGGAAGAGATTCCGACAAAATTAAAGAACAATCGCTTTGTTCGACCATTTGAGATGTTAACAGAAATGTATAGCTTGCCAAAGTATCACGAAGTTGATCCAACACCTTGGTTCATGCCCTTCTATTTTGTATTTTTTGGCATGATGGTGGCTGATGCAGGGTATGGGACACTGATGTTAGTAGTAACGACAATCACATTACGCACACTGCTCCCACGAGGAATGGAACGATTTATGCAATTTTTCCAAATTTTAGCTGTACCAACTATGTTGTGGGGATTGATCTACAATTCCTTTTTTGGCTTTTCATTTAATTATCAGCCACTCCTTTCCACTAGTACTGATGTCATCAGTATCTTGATTTTATCGATTATTTTTGGTGTTATTCAAATTTTTATTGGCTTAGGACTAGCTGCTCGCGAAAAGATCAAAGTTAAAAATTATCTTGGAGCTATCTCTGATGGCTTTGCGTGGCAAGGAATCCTAACAGGGACTATTGTTGGCGGCTTAGGAAAAATAGTTATGCATAGTCAAGCATTTTTTACGGTGGGAGTTGTTCTTGCTAGTTTCAGCGCATTGCTGGTCGTGATTACGCCGATGATCCAATCGAAATCAAAGCTGCAAGGACTAGCTTCGGGGGCCTACAACCTTTATGGAATCACAGGGTACATTGCTGATTTGGTCAGCTACACTCGTTTGATGGCACTGGGGATTTCTGGAGGGAGTATTGCAGCTGCTTTTAATATGCTAGTAAGTTATATGCCGCCCATCGCTCGATTTAGTGTAGGAATTTTATTGATGGTGGTATTACATGGATTGAACATCTTTTTATCCTTATTGTCAGCTTATGTCCATGGGGCACGACTACAGTACGTAGAATTTTTCGGTAAATTTTATGAAGGTGGCGGCCGGGCTTTCCGTCCATTAAAAACCGAAGAAAAATATATAAATATCAAACAAGAAAAATAATTGGAGGAGTTTTAAACAATGATGGAGTATTTGATTAGCAACAGTGGCGGGATTATTTTTGCAATTTTAGGAATGGCTACAGCAACGATCTTTTCCGGAATCGGTTCATCTAAAGGGGTTGGTATGACTGGGGAAGCTGCGGCAGCTTTGACCACTAGTCAACCAGAAAAGTTCGGGCAAGCATTGATTTTACAACTATTACCCGGTACTCAAGGACTCTATGGATTCGTTATTGCGTTCTTGATTTTTACAAATTTATCAAATGATCTTTCCGTTGTTCAAGGATTAGGCTACTTAGGAGCAGCATTACCGATCGCTTTTACGGGACTGTTCTCGGGAATTGCTCAAGGAAGAGTTGCTGCAGCAGGGATTCAAATTTTAGCAAAAAAACCAGAGCATTCAACGAAAGGAATCATCTATGCAGCAATGGTTGAAACTTATGCCATTTTAGGTTTCGTTATTTCATTCTTATTAGTCGGACAAGTTTAAATGAGTGATCTCGACTTATTTTGGATTTGGAAAACGAAGGGCAAAAAGGAGTTTTTTGATGGAAGCAATTGAGAAAATAGTTGAGCAATTGAATCAACAAAGTGAGTTAGAACGCCAGCAATTAAAGACAGCAGAAATTACTCGAATCGATCAAACTTATCAAGCAGAATTACAGGAAATAGAAGTAGATCATCAAAAACGTTTAGAAAAAAAGCTAGCAGAGCTAAAAAAAAGCTATAAGCAAAGCAGTAATCGATTGAACGTTTCACAAAAACAAGTGATTCTTAACCATAAACAAGCGATTCTAGAACGGATTTTTAGCGAAGCAATCATGGAGATGGAAAAATTACCGCTGGAAGAACAACAAGAATTTGCCGCCAATGCCTTATCAAAATTGCAATTATCTGGTGAAGTGATTTTTAGCGCGGGTGAAAAATCGGCAGGTATTTTTAATGAACCATGGTTAGATAGACAAAATGAAGTCCTCGCTTATCAATTAGTCAGTGGCGATTCAATTTCAGGTCAAGCGGGTTTTTTATTAGACAAAGCCGGCGTACAGTATAACTTTCTGTATCAAAGTATAGTAAGAGAAGTCCAATCAAGAGAGAGTTATCAATTTGCTCAACGACTTTTTGAATAGGGGGAATAGCATGAAACAAATGACGTATCATGAATTAAATCCGCTAGTTCGTTTGAAAGAAATGGAATTACTAACCACTGAGCAAATGACAAAAATGTTAGAGTCTGTAGACTTGAAGGAACTAGAAGAGCTTTTGAGAGTAACTATCTATGGGAGCTATTTAGCAGTGGATTTGTTTGAGGATTTTGAAAAAGCTTTAAGCCAAGCCCAATCAGATTTATTAATGGAGCTAGTTCCATTAGTTCCAGATCAAAATGTAATTTGGATCTACACTATGCGTTCAACTTTTCATAATCTTAAAGCATTGCTCAAAGCAGAATTATTAAATCAAAATTTTGATGAACTATATATTTTTGATGGTTTTTATTCGCTCGAGAAAATAAAAACGGCAATTCGGAATGGTCAAGCGACCGGTGTTCCGGCGAGTATACTCGAAAGTATTCGAGAAGTAAGAGAGCACTTTGAAGAGTCTAATAGTTTACAAGGGATCGATATCATTTTGGATCGTAACTATTTAGCGTGTCAACGTGAAATCGCTGATCGAATCGGAGAGCCTGAATTGGTAGCAGAAGTAATCAGCTTTATTGATTTTACCAATATTTTGATGACAGCGCGGGGAATCAAGCAGAATAGAACTCGCAATTTTATGTCAACTGTTCTGTCTAGTCGAGGCAGTATTCCTAAAGTAGAATTATTGTCTTATATCGAAACCAGCTTAGAGCAATTAACAGCTTATTTATGCTCGACTGTCTATAGTGAGATCATTGTACCGATTGTTCAAGAGAACACTTTAGACTTAACAGAACTAGAGCGAGTATGTGATGATTATTTGACAGAGCTTTACGAAATTGCACAAACTCAAGCGTTTGGTCCGTTGCCAGTATTAGCCTTATTAAATGCGAAATCAATAGAAGTGAAGAATTTACGATTGATTATTACAGGGAAACAAGTTGGTTTATCAAAAGAGCAGATCAGAGAGAGGATGCGTGTGACCTATGGCACATAAAATTGGTGCAATCGGTGATAAAGACTCGATCTTGCCGTTCAAGCTTTTTGCTTTTGATACCTTTGTAAGGAAAGACAAGAAGTTGATTCGCCAAAAAATTGATGAGATGGCACAAGAAGAATATGGAATCATTTATATCACGGAAGAGTTCGCTCAACTTGTTCCAGATACGATCAAGCGTTATGAGGAGAAAATCATCCCTGCAATCGTGCTTATTCCTAATCACCAAGGAACTTTGGGAATCGGTAAATCAATGATTCAAGATCAAGTAGAGCGAGCGGTTGGACAGAATATTTTATAAAGGAGCTAATAACTTGCAAGAAGGTAGAATAACAAAAGTTTCTGGCCCATTAGTGTTGGCAGAAAAGATGGACCATGCAGCTATTCAAGATATTTGTTATGTAGGGGATCTTGGTGTTATCGGTGAGATAATTGAAATGCGCGGCGATATTGCTTCAATTCAGGTGTATGAAGAAACCGCTGGGATTGGGCCGGGAGAACCAGTTAAAACAACAGGTGAATCTCTTTCGGTTGAATTGGCACCAGGAATCATTTCTCAAATGTTTGATGGAATCCAGCGGCCCTTAGATAGTTTTAAAGAACAAACAAAAAGTAATTTTTTAAGTCGAGGAGTTCAGATTCCCGCCTTGGATCATGAAAAAAAATGGTGTTTTGAAGCAACTGTCGCAGAAGGAAGTTCTGTATCGGCAGGTGATGTGGTAGGAACTGTTCAAGAGACTAAGATTATTACACATAAAATCATGGTGCCAAATGGCATCAAAGGAAGACTTAAAAAAATTACTTCTGGAGAATTTACGATCGATGAAATTATTTATATTATCGAAACTGATTCTGGAGTACAAGAATTTTCGATGCTGCAAAAGTGGCCTGTTCGAAGAGGGCGACCGGTAGCTGAAAAATTAAATCCTGAAGCCCCTATGATTACTGGACAACGAGTCATTGATACTTTTTTTCCAGTTATAAAAGGTGGAGCCGCAGCGGTTCCTGGTCCATTTGGCGCTGGGAAAACTGTTGTCCAACATCAGATTGCGAAATGGGCAGATGTTGATTTAGTTGTTTATGTTGGCTGTGGAGAACGTGGAAATGAAATGACTGATGTATTAAATGAATTTCCTGAATTGATCGATCCAAAAACGGGAGAGTCTTTGATGGAGCGAACAATCTTGATCGCCAATACCTCTAATATGCCGGTGGCAGCTCGAGAGGCATCAATTTACACGGGGATCACGATTGCCGAATATTTTCGAGATATGGGATATAATATCGCGATCATGGCAGATTCTACTTCACGTTGGGCTGAAGCTTTACGAGAAATGAGCGGACGTTTGGAAGAAATGCCAGGTGATGAAGGATATCCCGCTTATTTAGGTAGTCGTTTGGCTGAATATTATGAACGTTCCGGCCGAGTAGTCGCTTTAGGACATGATAGACGTGAAGGATCAATTACAGCAATCAGTGCCGTATCACCATCGGGTGGAGACACTTCTGAACCAGTGACGCAAAATACGCTACGGGTGGTGAAAGTCTTTTGGGGACTAAGTGCTACACTAGCCCAACAACGTCATTTTCCATCAATTGATTGGCTGCAAAGCTATTCATTGTATTCTTCTGAGGTCGGAAAATATTTGGATAATGATTTGCAAGTAAACTGGTCACAAATGGTGGGTGAAGGTATAAAAATATTGCAAAAAGAATCGGAATTGAACGAAATTGTCCGTTTAGTCGGAATTGATTCTTTATCAGAAAAAGATCGATTAACTTTGGAAGTCGCTAAATCTTTGCGTGAAGATTACTTACAACAAAATGCATTCGATGATGTCGATACGTTTACTTCACGGGAAAAGCAATTCAAAATGATCGCCAATATCTTAACGTTCAATCGAGAGTGTCAGCAAGCATTGGCGTTAGGCGCTTATCTGAAAGAACTGATGGAAGGCACCGTTATTTTACGTGATCGCATCGCTCGGAGTAAATATATTCCAGAAACAGAATTAGAAAAATTGGATCAAATCAATCTAGATATTCTGACTGAGATCCAAGCAATCGTTGCTCAAGGAGGAATGACCAATGATTAAAGAATATAAAACAATCAATGAAGTAGTCGGACCTTTGATGGCAATTGACCGAGTAGAAGGTATCAAATACGAGGAATTACTTGAGATTCGCTTGAATAATGGAGAATTACGCCGTGGACAAGTATTAGAAATCCACGAAGATAAAGCTTTAGTCCAAATTTTTGAAGGAACTAGTGGAATCAATTTGAAAGAATCGACTGCCCGTTTTTTAGGACATCCTTTGGAGTTAGCTGTTTCTGAAGATATGGTCGGACGGGTATTTGATGGTTTAGGCCGCCCAAAAGATGGGGGCCCAGAAATTTTAGCTGAAAAAAATGTCGATATTAATGGAGAAGTTATCAACCCGGTTTCGCGAGATTATCCGGACGAATTTATTCAAACAGGTATTTCTGCAATCGATCATTTGAATACTTTGGTTCGTGGTCAAAAATTACCCGTCTTCTCTGGTTTTGGACTGCCTCATAAAGAATTGGCTGCTCAAATAGCACGACAAGCTACTGTGTTGAATAAAGAAGATGATTTTGCAGTTGTATTTGCCGGAATTGGAATTACTTTTGAAGAGGCAGAATTCTTCATGGAAGATTTTCGTCAAACAGGTGCGATCGATCGTTCCGTAGTCTTTATGAATTTAGCGAATGATCCGGCGATCGAAAGGATCGCTACACCGCGGATGGCTCTGACAGCTGCTGAATATTTGGCGTACGAAAAAGGAATGCACGTTTTAGTTATTATGACGGATATGACGAATTATTGTGAAGCTTTACGAGAAATTTCAGCTGCACGTCGAGAAGTTCCTGGTCGTCGAGGTTATCCGGGTTATTTATATACTAATTTGGCCACTTTATATGAGCGGGCAGGGCGTATTCGGGGATTGAAAGGATCAGTTACACAGATTCCGATTTTGACCATGCCTGAAGATGATAAAACCCATCCAATTCCTGATTTGACTGGTTATATTACAGAAGGTCAAATTATTTTATCTCGAGAATTAGATAAAAATGGGATTCAACCACCAATTGATGTCTTGCCATCACTTTCCCGCTTAAAGGATAAAGGTACTGGTGAAGGAAAAACCAGAAAAGATCATGCACCGACAATGAATCAGCTGTTCGCTGCGTATGCTCAAGGAAAACAAGCAAAAGAATTAGCAGTTGTATTAGGAGAATCTGCTTTGTCTGATACGGATAAAATCTATGCTAAATTTGCTGAACGCTTTGAAGAAGAATATGTTAATCAAGGATTTTATGAAAATCGTTCGATAGAAGAAACACTGGATCTTGGCTGGAAATTATTAGCGATGCTACCACGCACGGAATTGAAGCGGATCAAGGACGAAATGTTGGATGAATATTTGTCAGAAGGTGTCTAAAACTATGGTAAAATTAAATGTTAATCCAACTAGAATGGAACTTACACGGCTGAAGAAACAATTAACGACTGCCAGTCGTGGCCATAAACTTCTAAAAGATAAACAAGATGAATTGATGCGTCGTTTTATTCGATTGATCAAAAAAAATGATCAGTTGCGGACGCAGGTCGAAGAAGCTTTGCAGCAAGCGATGCAAAATTTTTCAATGGCAGATGCTTTATTGAATGATAAATATATCGAGGAATTACTTGCTGTTCCTAAGGAAAAAGTAACACTAGATGTGATCGAACAAGATATCATGAGCGTAACAGTTCCCGTCATGAATTTTAGTCATGACCGAAGTTTAGCCACTGGTCCGCTGGAATATGGTTTTCTAAATTCTAATGATGAATTAGATCAGAGCATTTTGAAATTTACTGAAGTTCTGCCCAAATTATTAGAACTAACGGAAATCGAAAAAACATGTCAACTAATGGCTAAAGAAATCGAAAAAACGCGTCGGCGAGTCAATGCTTTAGAATATCTGACGATTCCTCAGTTGGAAGAAACAATTTATTTTATAAAAATGAAGTTGGAAGAAAATGAGCGGGCAGAAGTAACTCGAATGATCAAAGTAAAAAATATGGGAACTACTTTTTAGTAGCACCCATGTTTTTTTAGCGGATCACTTCAATTTTGTAACCATCTGGATCGGTAATAAAGTAATATGAAGGATCTGTTCCAGGTAACCCTTTTAGATCGGTTACTGTGAAGCCTTTTGATTTATGTTGTTCATGAAGGGCTTCAAGATTTTCTGCTTTGATCGCAATATGGCCATAGCCATCACCTAAATCGTAAGCTGCGTGATCGTAGTTGTAAGTAAGTTCCAATTCATAGTCATCACCAGGTAAGGTCAAATAAACTAAGGTGAATTTTGAATCTGGGAAATCACGGCGACGTGATTCTTCAAAATCAAAAGCCTCTTGATAAAATTTTACTGAAGCTGCTAAATCTTTTACTCGGACACATGTGTGAGCCATTTTCATTTTTAAATCATCCTTCCTAAATGTACTATAGTTATCATATCATAAAATAATTATTTCTAAGCTTTTATGCTCAACGGTTGTTTATGAGTTTTTTTTAATGTAAACTAACATATAAATATAATTTGCAGGAGGTTACCAATGACCCAAGTATTTGGCGCAAAAGAAACTGGAAAAAATTATCTGGCACGTTATGCCGCTTATGCAATTTTAATAAATGATGAGCAGCAAATTGCATTAGTGCAAGCTCCAAATGGTGCGTATTTTTTACCTGGAGGAGAGATCGAGGGCGAAGAAACGAAAGAGGAAGCCATCGAGCGAGAGATGCTTGAAGAATTAGGTTTTGAAGTAGTATTAGCTGAATACTTAGGACAAGCGGACGAATATTTTTATTCACGCCATCGAGATACTTATTTTTATAATCCAGGCTATTTTTACGGAACTAAAAGTTGGACCAAAGTTTCGGAACCGTTAGAAGAGGGTAACCAAAGCAGTTGGGTATCACCAGAAAAAGCGATTGAATTATTGAAACGTGGTAGTCATAAATGGGCCGTCAAAGAATGGGCAGCTAAAAACCTTTCTAAATAATTTAGAAAGGTTTTTTTATTTTATTCAATTAATTCGCCGTTGCGGATATGTTTGGCAAAAGTTTGGTAATAGTCTTCAAAGAGATCGGAATTCAAATTATTTTGCTGGGTCATTTCTTTTGGATAATAGAAACGAACATCACCTTGTCCCTGACCAGTCAAAGCGGCAACTAATTGACTCGCTCTGGAGAGTTCAATCAACGTACCATCTTTTTGCATCAGTTCGATCTGAGTTCGATGGCTTCCTTTTTCAGGATGATAAAGGTCATAAGGCAGATCATAACTTGAATTGATCGCTGTGTAATAGTGAGGATTGAATCCAGCTTTTTCAACTAATGATTTCATTTTGATCAATAAAGGATTCTCACTAGAATCAACAAGAATAGATTTCAAAGGTTTACGATTCAAGAACCGTGAAGCTAAATCGCTTAAAATCAAATCTTGCTCATCGATCCATTGAGAAAAGTAAGTGTTCAAAACGCCATCGTCTAATTTTAAATAATCTTCTAATGAGAAGTCTTCCTTCAAAAAAGGAATCAATAGTTGTGAATGAAGTGAGAAGAATTCCGCATCTTCTTGATACAATTCATGTGCGCGATCCAAAAGATGCGCCAATAAGACTTCCATACTCCGAGAGACAGGATGGAAATAGACTTGGACATACATTTGATAACGGCTGACGATATAATCTTCAACGGCATGCATACCATTCATCGCAAATGCGATCCCACCTTCATAGGGACGAATGACCCGTAAGATGCGAGTTAAATCAAATGTTCCGTATTCAGTCCCAGTGAAATACGCATCTCGTAATAAATAATCCATGCGATCGGCATCGATCTGGCTGGAAATTATTTGAACGACTTGAGGATTTGGATAAGTTTTAGTAATGACACTCGCTACTTTTTCCGGAAAGCCTTCTTCAACATTGTTTAAAATCTGAAAGACTTCGGTTTCGGGTGAGGTAATGATCGCAACGGTTAAAGCCTCGTGATCCGTATGAAAAATATGTTCAAAGGTATGTGAGTAAGGACCATGACCGATATCATGTAGTAAGGCAGCACACAATGCCACTAAACGATGGGAGTCGTCCCAACCGTCTTTGCCTAATTTTTCTTGCGGATAATTTCGTTTGAAAATATCACAAATTCTACGAGTGATCTCATACACACCAAGTGAGTGGGAAAACCGGCTGTGTTCAGCTCCGTGAAAAGTATATGAAGTTGTCCCTAGTTGTTTCACGCGTCGTAAACGCTGGACTTCTTTTGAATTGATCAAATCTAAAATCACTTGATGTTGGACATGGATATAATTATGGACCGGATCACGAAAGACCTTTTCCAATGGCAGCATTTGATATTTATAACTCATGGAGCACCTCCTGAATAACCAAATTGCGTTGTTTCATGTTTTGTACGCGGCGTTGGTATTCTTCTAATTGATAAAATGTTGACAATGAGTTTGTTGTTTCTTGATAAGGCATGACTCGCAACAATTCTTTTTTTACGGATTCGACAGTTACTGGAAAAGGAGCGATCTCAGCCAGTGTGGTCATGCTGTCAGGGCGGACGGGTGGATAATCTTGGCCAAATTTTTCTTTTAATCCGCTTTGATAAAAGGCACGAACAACTTCTCCGCGCGTTTTTTGATTGCCGTTCACACTAAGATACATCATGATTGCGACGCCTTCTTTGACTCGTCGTTGAGCGATCCCGGCAATTTTTTTGCCATTGATCGAAAGATCGAATTTACCTGGACAATACGAATCAGCTATTTCACCGACTGTAAGGTTGAATTGACCAAAACTAGTTTTTTTCAACCAGTCTACTAGCGCTTGATAGCCATCATCGATCGATAGCTCAGTGATACCTTTTTTTGGTAAAATCAATGAGACGTTTAAAATACCGGGATCATTGATAACACCTAGACCACCGGCATTTCTTAATAATAAATGATAATTTTTCTGATGGACGGTCTTTAAGGCCTCGGCAAAATAAGTGACGCGGCTATCTTTCATCCCTAAAATAAGGGTAGCTGGTAATTGCCAAAAATGAATAATAGGCTGATCATGATCACCGCTATATTCGGTTAAAACATCCGTTAGAGCAAAAGGATTGTATAAGTCCTGTTCGTCGATCATTTTCTGATCAAATAATAAAGCTGTGTTCATTCAAGCACCCTCTCACTTTCTAATTCCTTTCTATTATAAACAAAAAAAGATCAATGAGATAACTAAGTCGCTCAAAAAGCAGAAGTAGTTGACAAAAGAAGGAAAAGTATGAAAAATAAAGACTGGAAGGAGTGGAAGCTCTGTGAATATTAAAGATGGAATTCCGGCAAAAATTAAAGTACAAACGAAAGTCACGCAAAATAATGAAACTGAAAATTTCGTGTTCGATCTTCCTGGTCAAGTAGTTCAAATGGGAGATACCTTGTACATTCGTTACAAAGAAGTTCAACCTGATGGTCAAGAAGCACCGGTGACAGTTAAGGTCACGCCCGATTCGCAAGTTCAATTGATTCGTGCAGGTGAGTCTAGAATGCGGATGCGTTTTGCGTACCGTGAAAAAATGGAGACTAACTATAAAACGCCGTATGGTATGTTTATCATTTCTACTTATGCACAAAATCTTCATGTGACGTTGAAGGATCGACCATTTTCAGGGGTGATCAACATCGATTATGCCCTATACATGAAAGAAGAAAAAATCGGTGATTATCAGTTAGTTTTAGAATTTACGACTTAAGTAGAATAAAGGTTTGCTTTTTAGCTTTTGATTTTGTATGATAAGGAGTAGACTTTGAAAGGACGTGTCATACTTGAAACTTAGTATTTTTGATGGTTTAAACAAGGATGAATTATCAATGATTGAAGTGGCACACGCAATTCTGGAAGAACGCGCAGATGTAATGGATTTTTCTGATTTAGTCAATCAAATCCAAAACTATCTTGGCAAATCAGACAGTGAGATTCGTGATGCATTAGCACAGTTTTATACCGATTTGAATATTGATGGAAGTTTTATTTCTCTAGGCGATAATCGCTGGGGATTACGTTCATGGTACGCGATCGACTCAATCGATGAAGAAGTAAACCATGGCTTAGAAGATGAAGAAGAAGACAAACCACGTCGTAAAAAACGTAAAAAAGTCAATGCCTTCATCAACGGTGACGACGACGCCATCGACTATAACGATGACGATCCAGAAGATGCTGATCTATTAGCGGACGACGATGACGATGATATCGACGACGATGATGATGATGACGATGATGAAATCGCAGCATACAATACAGATCTTCACGAAATTGGCGCTGATTCAAATGAGGATGACGAAGAAGTTGTTCCTGGCGGAATCGAAGATGACTTAAGTGTGATCGACGACGATGATGAATTTGACGACGATGAAGAAGACGAAGAAGAGTAGATCATTTGATCTATTCTTTTTTTATAGATCGAATATTTTGTAAGGGTTGTCTTTTGTTCTTTTATTTGAAAAACGATACTATTAAAGTAGACGAAATGAATGAAAGGTGGTCATTATGGAAAAAGTACCTGAAATCAAAATCAAATTAACAGATGTCAGCCAACGTTTGGATGAAGGGTATCTGCTTTTATCTGAATTGCGTAAAGAAGCAGATGCACCTGTAGTGAAAGCTTGCTTATTAAATAAAGAAGTCATTGCAGTCTACGGGAAAGAGGCCGCTCGTGCATTTTATGATCCTGCCAATTTTAAACGCAAAGGGGCAATGCCAAAGTTGGTATTAAAAACTCTTTTTGGTGAAGAGGGCGTCCAAACATTAGATGATGAGGAACATAATCAACGAAAAAAAGTATTTATGGATCTAATGACTCCGAAAAGAATGGAAGACTATCATCGAATTGTTGATCGGACGCTTACCGAAAAAATGGAACATCTGCAAGGTGAACTTGAGTTGTTCGATGTAGCAAAAGATGTTTTATTTCGTTCGATTTGTGAATGGTCGGGGATTGATTTGACGAAGATGGATGAACGAGAAATCAACCGATTGGCAGAATACCAAATTTCGATGATCAGTTCGGCAGTGACGAATCCGATAACTCATATCAAAGGGATCGAAAACCGTAAAAAATCCGAAAAATGGGCACAGTCATTGATTGAGGATGCACGAATCAATCCAGTTGTAGGCAAAGAAAATGTAGCTTTGTACGCATTCGCAAATGCAAAGGACACACAGGGAAATCTATTGCCGATCGATGTTGCTGCAGTCGAATTATTGAATATTATTCGCCCAACTGTCGCTTTGACTGTCTGGATTGCCTTGATGGGACATGCCTTATTTAGCCGTCCGGATATTTATCAACGATTACACACAGAATTTGATGAATTGCAAGATTCGTTTATTCAAGAAATGCGTCGTTACTACCCATTTTTCCCTATGGTCCCAGCATTTGCCAAAAAGGATGTCACGATCGACGGCTACTTGATCCCTGAAGATAGTTGGGTGGTATTGGATCTCTATGGGACCAACCATGATGAGCGGTCGATCGAAACACCGGAAGTCTTTCGTATCTCACGATATGTAGGGAAAGAAAAACATATTTCCTATGATGAAGAATACGAAATGATTGCACAAGGCGGAGGGAAGTTCGAAGCAATGCATCGTTGCGCGGGTGAATGGATCACGTTACATGCATTACGTGTTTTTTCAGATCAGTTAGTGAATAAATATGAATTTTCTGTCCCAGAGCAAGACTGGACGATTCCGATGAATCAATTTCCCACTTACCCAAACAGTAAAGCGAAACTTTATAAGAAATAAAAACAAGGCAGCAGATAGAACTAACTATTTGTTGCCTTGTTTTTATTTAGTTAACTGTTGTTTTTTATTTGAGAGCATATGGTTTAAGATTCTTTCTGTTTCGGCTAATTCTTTTTGCTTTACCTTGATTTCGCCCAATTTGTCTTCTAATAATTGAATATTTTCTTCTAGAGTACGAGAATCTCCGAATTTTTCATTGATTTGCAGCAACTCTGCGATTGAAAAACCATTGGCTAATAAAAGGACAATAAATTTTAACTGTGAAACGGCGGAAGTGTCATAATTTCGGTAGCCATTTTTATCGCGTGTAAAATAGTTGGTTGTAAGGAGACCTTTACGTTCATAGAACCGAATAGTCGATATGGGTAATTGGGTCTCCTTAGCTAAGTCACTGATTTTCATAAATACCTCCTTTGATTTGCCTTGAACTATAGTTCATAGTTTATACTATGTGAAATTAAAAAGAAAAGGAGTAAGAAAAAATGAAAAAAACTTTAGGAATCGTTTTAGGCGGTGGCGGAATTACCGGGATTGCTTGGGAAATAGGGATTATCAATGGATTAATCAGTCAAGGTATTGAGCTTGAAACGGCGGATAAGATCCTCGGTACTTCCGCCGGTTCTTTTGTAGGAGCGGCATTAGCGAGCGGCTTTGATATGCATGTATATATGGAAAAATTTAAAGATCCTGCAGCTTTTAATGAGTTTGCAAAAGTGAGACCTGAAGTAGCAACTCTATGGATTCAAGCTTTTCGTTTAGGTGGGAATGATCGTCAAACAGTGGGGCGATCGTTTGGCCAGATTATAAAAAAATATCCCGCATTGACTAGTTTAGAAGACCGGCTAACAATGGTCCGAAATAGATTGGTGACAACTGAGTGGGCAACGAATTTAGAAATCAGTATGATCAATGCTGCTACAGGAAAAATTCATTTTTTTGATCATCATAGCGGCATTTCATTGGTTGAGGCAGTTGCGGCTAGCGGTGCGGTTCCTGGGGTTTGGCCTCATATGCACTTCTTAGCTGCTGATTGGATCGACGGGGGAATGGTTTCATCAACCAACGCTTATCATATGAAGGGGATAGATATCGTATTAGTTCTGGCGCCACTACCTCAAAAATATGGTGCAATTCCCAGCCCTGCTGAAGAAGTTGAGCAATTGTGTCAACAAGCAACCGTTGAATTGATCAATCCGGATGAAAAAAGTCATTCGGAAATTGGTGCTAATATCTATGATGCATCTAATTGTGCTGAGATTGCCCAAGCAGGCTACAAACAAGGTCAGGCTTTAACCGCGAAGATCCAATCATTACTTGAAAATTAAAGACGAAAAGAATGTGCGCAACGATTTTTTGCGCACATTTTTTGATAAGGAATAAATATTTTGGAGGTTGAATAGTTTCTGATAGAATTGCTAAGTAGTAGCTAAAAAAGTATAATAGATTCCATGAGCAATGCAGCGTGGTTCGTTAATCAACAAAAAAAACCATCTCTCAAACGAGAGATGGTTTAAAATATGCGCCCTGAGGGAATCGAACCCCCGTCTCAAGAACCGGAATCTTACGTGATATCCACTACACTAAGGGCGCAAGCACGAATATTAGTTTAGCATATAAATAAAAAAAAACAAGGGGAAAGTATATGAAGTTTCAGCAAGGATACTCGCAAAAGCAGCAGCAGACACAGAAACTAGCGATGACTCAAGAGTTGCAACAAGCTATTCAAATTCTTCAATTCAATACAGAAGAACTACAAGACTATGTTGAAACTATTTCGTTAGAGAATCCATTATTTGAGATCGTTGCTCCGAAAATGCAGAGTGATTTGATGCAAATGCATAGTGGCGGCATTAAAGAAGAATCGTTTATCCAAATCGCCGATCACCCTGTCTCTCTCTTTGAACATTTGATTCACCAAATAAATTTGAATTATCGAGATACGTTCATCCGCGAAATCATGTTGGCATTGGTAGAAAATATCGACATAAACGGGTATCTAAAAGTAGACGAAGAAAATTTTAAAGCAGAGATCAACGCAACGGACATCCAATTTTTAGACGGATTGACGCTTTTACAGCAGTTAGATCCGCCAGGGGTAGGGGCCAGAAATTTACAGGAATGTTTAATGCTTCAAACTGAGCAAGATGACTATGCTCCTAATTTGGCTTATCTTATTTTAGAAGAATCTTTTGACGAAATTGCTAAGCGAAAGTTTGAGATCATTGCCAAAAAATATCAATTGTCGTTAGCGCAAGTCCAACAAATCATGGATTATATCCAAAATTTGAATCCTTTTCCAGGTGCTGGCTTTGGTAGTCAAGATTCAAACTTTATCATTCCTGATTTAACCTTGGTCCGTAGAGCAGATGAATTGGTGGTCTTATCCAATAAACGTGGACAGATCCGTTTAAACTTCCAAGAGAACTATTTCAATCGGCTAAAAGCGCAAGCGGATGAAGAAACAAAAATCTACTTAAAAGAAAAATTGCAACAGTTTGAATGGTTGAATAAGACGATGGGTCAACGTAAAGATACAATTTTAGAAGTAGGTAAAATCATTGTCCAACAACAAGCTCATTTTTTTGAAACAAAACAAGGTGCGTTAAAACCATTGATGTTGAAAGACATCGCAAAGCAATTGTCTGTGCATGAATCAACGATCAGCAGAGCTGTGAATGGAAAATATATTGAGACGGATTTTGGTATATTTGAATTACGTCGTTTTTTTGTCAATAAAGTTAATGATGAGGATACTTCAGCTGATGAAGTAAAAAAAATGATTGCTGATTTTGTTGAAGGCGAAGATAAACGCAAACCATTATCAGATCAAAAAATCGTCGAAATGCTCGCAGAAAGAGAACAAAAAATTTCAAGAAGAACGGTTGCTAAATATCGTGATGCCTTGAAAATACCTAGTTCATCGAAAAGAAAACGTTTTGATTAGGCCAAGAATATTTCTTGGCTTTTTCCTTGCAAGAAATGAATAAAACTGGTACACTTTGTCATGTAAGAAATTCGAAAATTCAAATGAATGTTTTGGGCTTCTTGCAATTTTTTTAAAGTTCATGGGTCGCTAAAAGTCTATGAGGGACTACTTAAGTCCAACGGAGGAATTCCTTTGTTAAGTGAATTAAGAGTACTTGAAGCAATCGCCCCTGATGTGTTAGAGGTTGTAAAAAAAAGATTTCGTATTATGCAGAATATTTTTTGGATGCAGCCGATCGGTCGAAGAAACTTAGCGGATTCCTTAGGTCTAACTGAACGAGTCTTGCGAAGCGAAACAGACTTTCTCAGAGAACAACATTTGATTGATGCAACAAAGAGTGGTATGTTACTTACTGAAAAAGGCAAAGATTTATTGCAGCGGCTTGAAGTCGTGTTAGAGCAATTTACTGGCATGGATCAGTTAGAGAAACAATTAGCGTCACTTTTTGGAATTGATCGTTGTTTGATCGTTTCTGGTAATAGCGACGAACAAGAGAAAGTGATCAGTGAATTTGGAGTCTTAGTCGAAGAAGCTTTACGGCGAGAATTACCAGATGGCCGAAACATTATCGCAGTAATGGGCGGTACAACGATGGCAGAAGTCGCCAGACACGTCAGTCCATTAGAAACAACGAAACGCCATAATCTTTTTGTTCCAGCAAGAGGCGGTATCGGAGAAGCTGTTGCGATCCAAGCCAATTCTGTTAGTGCATTGATGGCTGCAAATGCTCACGGTGAGCATCGCGCTTTATATGTGCCTGAACAATTAAGTGAAGAAGCGTATCACACATTGCTTAAAGAACCTTCAATTAAAAGTGTTCTAGCAATGATTAAAGAGGCCAACTGTGTTGTTCACAGCATTGGTCGTGCTTTGCACATGGCAGCAAGACGAAAAATGTCAGAAGATGAGATTATTCGTTTGAAACAAAAGAATGCTGTCGCTGAATCATTTGGTTACTTTTTTGACGAAAATGGAGCAATCGTTCATAAAGTACCACGAATTGGATTGTCTTTAGAAGATATCCAAAAGATGCCGATGATTCTGGCCGTGGCAGGTGGCAGAAGTAAAGTTAAAGCCATCACCGCGTATATGAAAAATGCTCCAAAACAAACGTGGCTCATCACAGATGAAGCTGCCGCAAATGAGATTTTAAAAGGGAATACCCCTTTAAAATAAATATTTTTTTGATTCCATGAGGAGGAAATCTTAAATGACAGTAAAAGTTGGAATTAACGGATTTGGACGTATCGGGCGCTTAGCATTCCGCCGTATCCAAGATGTAGAAGGATTGGAAGTTGTAGCTATCAACGACTTAACAGACGCTAAAATGTTGGCTCACTTGTTAAAATATGATACAACTCAAGGTCGCTTTAACGGAACTGTTGAAGTTCACGAAGGTTCATTCAACGTGAACGGCAAAGAAGTAAAAGTTCTTGCTAACCGCAACCCTGAAGAATTACCTTGGGGAGACCTAGGAGTAGATATCGTTTTAGAATGTACTGGATTCTTCACTTCAAAAGCTGCTGCTGAAAAACATTTAACAGCTGGCGCTAAACGTGTTGTTATCTCAGCTCCTGGTGGTAACGATGTTCCAACAATCGTTTATAACACTAACCACGAAACTTTAACTGGTGACGAAACAGTTATCTCTGGTGCTTCATGTACTACTAACTGTTTAGCTCCTATGGCTAAAACTTTAAATGACGAATTTGGTGTTGTTGAAGGATTAATGACAACTATCCACGCTTACACTGGTGACCAAATGACTCTTGATGGACCTCACCCTAAAGGCGACTTCCGTCGTGCACGTGCTGCTGCAGCAAACATTACACCTAACTCAACTGGTGCTGCTAAAGCAATCGGTCTAGTTATCCCTGAATTAAACGGTAAATTAGACGGAGCTGCTCAACGTGTTCCTGTTGCAACTGGTTCATTAACTGAATTAGTTACTGTTCTTAACAAAAAAGTTACTGTTGACGAAGTAAATGCTGCTATGAAAGCTGCATCTAACGAATCATTCGGTTACAACACTGACGAAATCGTTTCTTCTGATATCGTAGGTATGAACTATGGTTCATTATTCGACGAAACTCAAACTAAAGTTATGACAGTCGGCGACCAACAATTAGTTAAAACTGTTGCTTGGTACGACAACGAAATGTCTTACACTTCACAATTAGTTCGTACTTTAGAATACTTCGCTAAACTTTAAGATTTATTTTAAAATAGAACGATAGTGTCTGAAATAGGCGGGGAAGCAACGCGCTTCTCCGTTTTTTTCGTAAGTCTATCATTGGCTCTTTTAATAGAAAGAGTTGTATAATAAAAAAAGATTTAAAAATCATACTTGGAGGTTTTCTTTCATGGCAAAAATGACAGTTAAAGATCTTGACTTGAAAGACAAGAAAGTTTTAGTTCGTGTGGACTTCAACGTTCCTGTTAAAGATGGCGTGATTACTGATGACACTCGTATTAAAGCGGCGTTACCAACAATCAACTACATTTTAGAACAAGGCGGAAAAGCTATTCTGTTCTCTCACCTTGGTCGTGTAAAAACAGAAGAAGATAAAGCAGGCAAATCATTAAAACCTGTAGCTGTTCGCTTAAGCGAATTATTAGGTAAAAATGTTACATTTGTACCTGAAACTCGTGGCTCTGAATTAGAAGCAGCGATCGCAGACATGAAAGACGGCGACGTAGTTGTATTTGAAAACACTCGTTTCGAAGACATCGACGGCAAAAAAGAAAGCGGCAATGACGCTGAACTTGGTAAATACTGGGCTTCATTAGGCGACGTGTTCGTTAATGATGCATTCGGTACTGCTCACCGTGCTCATGCTTCAAACGTCGGTATCGCTTCTACTGGAATCCCAACTGTAGCTGGATTCTTAATGGAAAAAGAAATCAAATTCATCGGCGAAGCTGTTGAAGAACCTAAACGCCCTATGGTTGCAATCCTAGGTGGCGCTAAAGTTTCTGACAAAATCGGCGTAATCAAAAACTTGATTCCTAAAGCTGACAAAATCTTGATCGGTGGCGGAATGACTTATACATTCTACAAAGCTAAAGGTATGGAAATCGGTAACTCATTAGTAGAAGCTGATAAAATCGAATTAGCAAAAGAATTGATCGAAGCAGCTGGCGAAAAATTAGTTTTACCAGTTGACTCAATCACAGCGGCTGAATTCTCAAACGATGTTCCAACTGAAGAACATACTGGTGATGTTCCAGCAGGACAAATGGGTCTTGACATTGGACCAGAATCAATCGCTTTATTCTCTGAAACATTAAAAGGTGCTAAAACAGTTGTATGGAACGGACCTATGGGTGTGTTTGAAATGAGTAATTTTGCTCGTGGAACAATTGGTGTTTGTGAAGCAATCGCAAACTTAGAAGGCGCAACTACTATCATCGGTGGTGGGGATTCTGCAGCTGCAGCTGAACAACTTGGCTTTGCTGATAAATTCACTCACATTTCAACTGGTGGCGGTGCAAGTCTTGAATTATTAGAAGGTAAAGAATTACCTGGTCTTGCAGCAATCAACGACAAATAAAAACCTTACTACCAAAAAAGGAGTTTTTTTAAATGCGTAAACCTATTATTGCTGGTAACTGGAAAATGAACTTAACTGCTTCAGAAGCAAAAGATTTTGCAGAAGCAGTAAAAAACAACATTCCTGCAAACGATAAAGTGGATTCAGTTATTGGATCACCAGCTTTATTCTTACAAGAATTAGTAGAAGCAGCTAAAGGCACAGAATTAAAAATCTCTGCTCAAAACTGCTACTGGGAAAATGCTGGAGCATTCACTGGTGAAACTTCACCTGCAGCTTTAGCTGATCTTGGTGTGGACTATGTAATCATCGGCCATTCAGAACGTCGTGAATACTTCCACGAAACTGATGAAGAAATCAACAAAAAAGCCAAAGCTATCTTTGCAAATGGCATGTTACCAATCCTTTGCTGTGGTGAAACTTTAGAAACATACGAAGCTGGTAAAACAGCTGAATGGATCGAAGGACAAATCAAAGCTGGTTTAGCTGATCTTTCTGCTGAACAAGTTTCAAGCATGGTTATTGCTTATGAACCAATCTGGGCTATTGGTACTGGTAAATCTGCTGACGCACAAATCGCTGACGAAATCTGTGGCGTTGTTCGTTCAACAGTTGAAGGTATCTATGGTAAAGAAGTTTCTGAAGCTGTTCGTATCCAATACGGTGGTTCTGTTAAACCAGAAAACATCACTGAATACATGGCTAAAGAAAACGTTGATGGAGCTTTAGTTGGTGGAGCTAGCTTGAAAGCAGATTCATTCTTAGCTTTATTAGAAGGCGCTAAATAATTTTCAGAAAATTACAGATTTTATTTGCAACTACTCGTAATTTTCACTAATATATGGTTATAAGGGCTAATACCCTATAAAAAAACAAAACTCAAAGGAGAGACAAAACATGTCAATTATCTCAGACGTTTATGCTCGCGAAGTCCTAGACTCACGTGGTAACCCAACAATCGAAGTAGAAGTTTATACAGAAGACGGCGCATTCGGCCGCGGTATGGTTCCTTCAGGTGCTTCAACTGGTGAATACGAAGCCGTTGAATTACGTGATGGCGACAAAGCTCGTTACGGCGGAAAAGGTGTTACTAAAGCTGTTGATAACGTAAATAACGTTATTGCAGAAGCTATCATTGGCTACGATGTACGCGACCAAGCTGCTATCGATGCTGCAATGATCGAATTAGATGGCACTCCTAACAAAGGTAAATTAGGTGCGAACGCTATTCTTGGTGTTTCTATCGCTGTTGCTCGTGCAGCTGCTGACTTCTTAGAAATCCCATTGTATAACTACCTTGGCGGATTCAACACTAAAGTATTGCCTACTCCTATGATGAACATCATCAATGGTGGATCACATGCTGATAACTCAATCGACTTCCAAGAATTTATGATCATGCCAGTTGGCGCTCCTACATTCAAAGAAGCTTTACGTTATGGTGCAGAAGTATTCCACGCTTTAGCTTCAATCTTAAAATCAAAAGGTTTAGCTACTTCAGTTGGTGACGAAGGTGGATTCGCTCCTAACCTTGGTTCTAACGAAGAAGGTTTCGAAGTAATCATCGAAGCTATCGAAAAAGCTGGCTATGTACCTGGTAAAGACATCGTTCTTGCTATGGATGCTGCTTCTTCAGAATTCTACGACAAAGAAAAAGGTGTTTACGTTTTAGCTGACTCAGGCGAAGGCGAA
Organism: Enterococcus hailinensis; assembly: GCF_045862035.1. Classification (NCBI taxonomy): domain Bacteria; kingdom Bacillati; phylum Bacillota; class Bacilli; order Lactobacillales; family Enterococcaceae; genus Enterococcus; species Enterococcus hailinensis. Next base: position 43,592 of record NZ_BAAFRV010000011.1, read on the forward strand.
AAAACAACTGAAGAAATGATCGCATTCTACGAAGAATTAGTTGCTAAATACCCAATCATCTCAATCGAAGACGGCTTAGACGAAAACGACTGGGAAGGTACTAAAAAATTAACTGAAGCTTTAGGCGATAAAGTTCAATTAGTTGGTGACGATTTATTCGTTACGAACACTCAAAAATTATCTAAAGGTATTGAAATGGGCGTTGATAACTCAATCCTTATCAAAGTTAACCAAATCGGTACTTTAACAGAAACTTTTGAAGCTATTGAAATGGCTAAAGAAGCTGGCTACACTGCAGTAGTTTCTCACCGTTCAGGTGAAACAGAAGATTCAACAATTGCTGACATCTCTGTTGCTACTAATGCTGGTCAAATCAAAACTGGTTCTCTTTCACGTACTGACCGTATTGCTAAATACAATCAATTATTACGTATCGAAGACCAATTGGGTGATGTTGCAGAATACAAAGGTATCAAATCTTTCTACAACTTAAAAAACAACCCATTCATCGCTAAATAATTAGCAAATGCAAATCAAAGAGCTGTGAGGATATCCCTCACAGCTCTTTTTAGATATCTAAAAAAGCCGTAAGAATTTTTATTCTTACGGCTTTCTTTTTTACAATTGATGCATGGCTTGTAAGGCATGGGCAACTGTTGGGTGTTGCTTTGGTGATTGATGTTTTTGTTTTTCCCATAATTGCTGGAATTGTTTTTCTACTTCTGGTTGCATAGATGTGAAAATTAATTGTTGGTTATTCAACGCTGCGACTGAGAAATAGTCAGCAAAGATATCTAATGCCGTTAAATCGATGCTGGGAACACCGCGTAAAGAGAAAATCAAGCCTTCTTTATCGAAGACCTGGTCTAATTCTTTTTTCAACTGGCTGGCAGACATAAAGAACAAGGGGCCAGTGATATACATGACAGCCCAATCGGAACCGGCGCTTGAATTAGGCAGAGCCATGCGATCCCAATCGATTTCTTCCGTTGTAATTGAAATCCGTGCACTTTTAGCAATAAAGAAAATACAACCGCAGATAATCCCGACGACGATTGCGATACTTAAATCAAAAATGATTGTACATAACATGGTGACAAAAAATAAAATTAAAGCCATACGTTTCTTTTGAGTGATCATATTTTTGATCGTAGCCCATTCATGCATACGCCAACTAGTAATCATTAAAACACTAGCTAGAGCAGCCATTGGAATTTGCGACATGATTGGTGCGAAGATCAACATAGATAGAAATAAGAACAAGGCATGAAAAATTCCAGTTAAGCGAGTTTGTGCACCAGATTTGATTGCGACGCTAGTCCGTGCAATCGCCGCTGTAGCAGGAATACCGCCAAAGAAAGGTAAGATGATGTTCCCAATACCTTGGGCAACTAATTCTTGATTGCTGTCTAAATCTTTGCCCGTCATTCTACCAGCCGAAGCACCGCAGAGTAAACTTTCAATCATTCCGAGCATTGCAATGCTAATTGCCGGAACGATCAAGGATTGAATCATCGGCAAATTCAATTGTGACAGTTTCAAGTGGGTACCGGTTAATAGAGACGTTGGGATCGTCCCAATCTTTGCAACGGGCAGTTTGAAGACGACAGTAACAAAGGTGGACAAGATGATCACCACTAATGAGCCGGGCAAGACTTGATTCCATTTTTTAGGATAAAAAATTAAAATCAATAAAACAATCAGACCTAACAAAACGGTTGGAATATCAGGTGAAAAACCTAGTGACGAATAACTGAGCAGCTTTTTAATTGCTGAATCACCGGTTGATGTAGTCCCGAAAAAGTTATCGATTTGGCCTAATGCAATAATAATGGCGATCCCTGAAGTAAAACCAGTAATAACAGGTGATGGGATAAATGAAGTTAAACTGCCTAATTTAAATATTCCGGCAAGTAATAAAAAGATACCCGCAATAAATGTGGCGACTAAAACACCTTCTAGGCCTTGAGTAGCAATAATGCCCATTAAGACAGCAGCCATGGCACCAGTTGGTCCGGATATCTGATAGAAACCACCAGAAAAACTCCCAATCACGACTCCCGCAATAATAGCAGTGACCATGCCTGCAGCGGCATCTGCTCCGCTAGAAACCCCAAAAGCTAAAGCTAGAGGCAAGGCAACAGCAGCAACAGTTAGACCAGCTAATAGATCTTTCTTGAGCTTGTCTAAAGAATAATGTGAAAACTCTTGTTGCAATAAATTTTTGTAACGTTTGATTATCATACACTCCTTGTTGAAAACACGACAAAAGCCCGTATGAAACGGACTTTTAGTTGATTTTCAAATTTTTAAAAACCATTTTTAACTATAAAATAGTAGAAATAAAAGTACAATGGTTTTTCTTTGATTCTTAGGAGACTCTTTCTTGTTTGTTAAAAAGTGCGCATGTATTCCAGCAATTATTCAGCATTTTTTGAGTTCTTTTGATATACTTAGAACAATAAAATCAATTTGAGGAAGTGATTGTTTGGCAAAGGATGAATTGCAACAGCATTTGGATAAAGGAAGATATGGTTCTCCTAAAATCAATCCTGATGAGCAAAGAAAATATTTAGGCACATTTCGTGAACGGTGTCTCGTAAGTATGACTGTCCGAGAAATGAGTAATCAAACTGACTGTGAACATCTATTGATGGAGATCAAAAAGTATCCGGAAGGTAAGTTATTGATTAATGGAGAAGTAGCGGAAAAGGTGCAGCAAGCCTTTATCAAACTAGCTTCTAAAAACGCAGTTGATTTTACGATTGTCAATGATGCTACTGTTGAAAACGAAGATAGCATTGGAGCGTTACTAGTAACAGATCATGCGGTCAATGAAGAAATCATCGATATTGAAGAAAAATATCCAACGGATAAAACAATTACAGAAGCAGAACCGAAAGAGAAAAAAAGCTTTTTTGGACGGCTATTTGATTAAATAAAAATAAGCTGTAATTAATTTCTGTTGACATTTTCGGCAAGTGTGGGTATTATACTGCTTGGGCACCCTTTTAGTAAGGGTCAAGTGTTTAGTGAATTCATAGCTCCCTATTCAGTTTGGATAGGGAGCTTTATTTGTTTTTTCTAGACGTTTCCTGCAAATTAGTATGAAGGAGTTTTATCATTTATGACAAAGTATATTTTTGTAACTGGCGGCGTAGTTTCATCAATCGGGAAAGGGATCGTGGCAGCTTCACTGGGACGTTTGCTTAAAAATAGAGGATTGAAAGTTACTATCCAAAAATTCGATCCTTACATCAATGTCGATCCAGGTACGATGAGTCCTTACCAACACGGAGAAGTTTTTGTAACAGATGATGGTGCTGAAACGGACTTAGACTTGGGTCACTATGAACGTTTTATCGACATCAATTTAAACCAATACTCCAACGTAACGACAGGAAAAATCTATTCAGAAGTTATTCGTAAAGAGCGTAAAGGCGAATATCTAGGTGCAACAGTTCAAGTTATCCCACATATCACAAATGAGATCAAATCAAAAATCATGCGCGCGGCTAAAATGACTGATTCAGATGTGATCATTACCGAAGTCGGTGGAACAGTTGGGGATATCGAATCTTTACCATTCCTAGAAGCTTTACGTCAAATGAAAGCAGAAGTTGGTGCGGACAACGTAATGTATATCCATACAACATTGATTCCATACTTAAAAGCTGCTGGCGAAATGAAAACTAAACCAACACAACACAGCGTAAAAGAATTACGCGGTTTAGGTATTCAACCAAATATTTTAGTCGTTCGTACGGAACAACCTGTTTCTCAAGGAACAAAAAATAAATTAGCGCAATTCTGTGATGTTGATCCAGAAGCCGTCATTGAATCACGCGATGTTGAAACATTGTACTCTATTCCATTGGCATTACAAGCACAAGGAATGGATCGAATCGTTTGTGAACATTTAAAAATCGATGCACCAGAAGCAGACATGACAGAATGGCGTGCGCTTGAATCAAAAGTCTTGAACCTTAAGAAAAAAGTTAAGATCGCTTTAGTTGGTAAATATGTTGAATTACCAGATGCTTATATTTCTGTTGTTGAAGCGTTGAAACATTCCGGTTTTGCTTTTGATTCAGATATCGAAATCGATTGGGTCAAATCAGAAGATGTGACACGTGAAAATGTCGCTGAAAAATTGGCAAGTGCTGATGGTATTTTAGTACCTGGCGGATTTGGTGATCGTGGGATCGAAGGAAAAATTGAAGCGATTCGTTTTGCTCGTGAAAATGACGTCCCATTCTTAGGAATTTGTTTAGGTATGCAAATGGCCTGCGTAGAATTTGGTCGTAATGTCGCTGGACTTGAAGATGCTCATTCAGCAGAAACAGTTCCAGGTGTAAAACACAATATCATTGATTTAATGGCAGACCAAGAAAATGTAGAAAACCTTGGTGGAACATTACGTTTAGGTCTATACCCATGTAAATTGAAAAAAGGTACCAAAACTGCAATGGCATACAATAATGAAGAAGTAATCCAAGAACGTCACCGTCACCGTTTTGAATTTAACAATCAATACCGTGAAATGTTTGAAGAAAAAGGCTTGGTCTTCTCTGGTGTCTCTCCAGACAATCGTTTAGTTGAGATCGTAGAAATTCCTGAAAATAAATTCTTTGTCGGATGTCAATTCCACCCAGAATTAATTTCTCGTCCAAATCGTCCTCAACCATTAATCAAAGCTTTTGTCGGTGCATCATTAGAAAGTAAAGAAGCAAAATAGTAAAAAAGACTGAAAGGATTTGAATCCTTTCAGTTTTTTTTTGTAAGAAAAGAAAAAAAGTTGCAATGTAAAGGTTTTATCGGATAGTTGGGAGTAGCAAAGCGAGCGAATATTTGTTAGAATTAACACGTTAGTTAAGCAAGGCTTAACCAAATAGTAAAAAACCTTAGGAGGAATTTTTTATGCCAGTAGTATCAGGAGCAGAATTTCTAAAAGCTGCACGTCAAGGCGGATATGCAGTAGGTGGATTCAACACAAACAACTTAGAATGGACGCAATCAATTTTAAAAGCTGCAGAAGCTAAAAAAGCACCAGTTCTAATCCAAACTTCAATGGGCGCTGCAAAATACATGGGTGGTTACAAAGTTGCAAAAGACTTAATCACTAACTTAGTTGATTCAATGGGTATCACTGTACCAGTTGCAATCCACTTAGACCATGGTGACTATGAAGCTGCTTTAGAATGTATCGAAGTTGGCTATACTTCAATCATGTTCGATGGTTCTCATTTACCATTTGAAGAAAACTTGAAATTAGCTAAAGACGTAGTTGAAAAAGCTCACGCTAAAGGTATCTCTGTTGAATGTGAAGTTGGTTCAATCGGTGGTGAAGAAGACGGAATCATCGGCGCTGGTGAATTAGCTGACGTTGAAGAATGTAAACAAATGGTTGCTACAGGTCTAGATTACCTAGCATGCGGAATCGGTAACATTCACGGTGTATACCCTGAAAACTGGAAAGGTTTAGCATTCGACCACTTACAAGAAATCGCTGATGCTGTAGGTTCTGAAGTACCTCTAGTATTACACGGCGGTTCTGGTATTCCTCAAGAACAAATCGAAAAAGCTATCTCAATGGGTATCTCAAAAGTTAACGTTAATACTGAATTCCAATTATCATTTGCTAAAGCAACTCGTGAATATATCGAAGCTGGCAAAGATAAAGAAGGAAAAGGCTTTGACCCTCGTAAATTGTTAGCACCAGGTGCTGCTGCAATCGTTAAAGATGCTGAAGAACATATCGACTGGTTCGGTTCAGCAAACAAAGCTTAATTTGTTTGAATCAAGAAGATGTATGCCAACTATTGGCATGCATCTTTTTTTACATAGAAAAAGAAAAAATTAATTGTTTAAACATTTACAGAGTTATTTAAAACGTTTTTCTAATATTCATCTTTAAAAGGTTTTTGTAAGGCTTTTCATTTAACAATCTTCTGAGTTTTGGGAATGCTTCCTTTTTATGCTGGTAATAATATGCTAAAATAATTCATGATCTATCAACTTAAAAATAATTAATTAGGTGAATATAAATGAAAAAAATTGAAATCCATGGCGGAAAGCCATTATCAGGTAATATTACAATCAGCGGCGCTAAAAACAGTGCGGTCGCATTAATTCCAGCAGCAATTATGGCAGATTCTCCTGTGACTTTAGAGGGGGTTCCCGATATCCAAGATGTTCATTCATTGATTGAGATTTTAGAGATCATGGGTGCAGAAGTTACTTTTGAAAACAATCGAATGGTCATTGATCCGACGAATGTTAAATCAATCCCGATGCCGAGCGGCAAAATCAATTCTTTACGTGCTTCTTATTATTTTATGGGATCTTTAGTTGGTAAATTTGGTGAAGCCGTCGTAGGATTACCAGGAGGCTGTTTCTTAGGTCCTCGTCCAATCGATTTGCACATCAAAGGATTTGAGAGTCTAGGGATCAATGTATCCAATGAATTAGGAGTAATTTATTTACGAACAGAAGAAGGCGGCATGAAAGGCGACCGCATTTTTATGGATGTGGTTTCTATTGGTGCGACTATCAATGTTATGTTAGCGGCCGTAAAAGCTAAAGGAAAAACAATCATTGAAAATGCTGCAAAAGAACCCGAAATCATTGACGTTGCTACATTGTTGAACAACATGGGTGCGAAAATTCGCGGAGCAGGTACAGATGAAATTAGAATCGAAGGTGTTGAAGAATTGCATGGCTGTGTGCATTCGATCATTCCTGACCGAATTGAAGCAGGGACTTATTTAGCTTTAGCAGCCGCAATTGGTGAAGGCGTAACAGTCAATAATGTCATCTATGAGCATATCGAAAGTTTCATTGCTAAGTTAGAAGAAATCGGTGTAGAGATGAATATTTCTGAAGACAGTATTGAAGTCTTACCATCGAAAAACTTAGAAATGGTTGATGTGAAGACATCACCATATCCTGGTTTTGCGACGGACTTGCAACAACCTTTGACTCCGTTATTACTAAAAGCCAAAGGTTCGGCAGAAATCATCGATACAATCTATTCTAAACGTGTCAATCACATTCCCGAATTGGTCCGCATGGGTGCTGATGCACGCGTAGAAGGAAATATGATCGTATTGAATGGTCCAAACAAATTACATGGTGCAGAAGTAGTCGCTTCTGATTTACGTGCAGGTGCGTGCCTTGTGATCGCTGGATTGATGGCCGAAGGAAAAACAACGATCTATAACGTAGAATATATTTTACGTGGATATGATCATATTATTGAAAAATTGACAGCTCTTGGTGCGACTATCGAAATGATCGATGAGGAAGAGGCAGAGTAAATGAGCGATTATTTAACAATGGCGGAACTTGAAAACAAGACGCTAAAAGAAATCTATGCTTATGCTAAAGATTTCAAAATTCCCTATTACAGTCAAATGAATAAAAAAGAATTATCACTGTCTGTGATTCGTGCTCAAGCAGAAAAACAAGGATTCTTCTATATGGAAGGCGTCTTAGATATCGTAGGACAAGATGGCTATGGTTTCTTACGCCCAATCAATTATGGCTCAAGTGCAGAAGACATCTATATTTCTTCTTCACAGATCCGTCGTTTCGGTTTGCGAAACGGGGATTTGGTTGCGGGGAAAGCGCGACCGCCAAAAGAATCTGAACGCTATTATGGCTTGATGCATGTTGAAAGTGTGAACGGAAAAGACCCAGAAGAAGCAAAAGAACGACCACATTTTCCAGCGTTGACGGCGTTATATCCGGAAGAGCAATTAGTTTTGGAAACGACATCTGGCCGCTTATCGACTCGAATGATCGATATTTTTTCACCAGTCGGTTTTGGCCAACGTGGCTTGATCGTGGCGCCACCCAAAGCAGGTAAAACAACGATTCTAAAAGAAATCGCCAATGGTATCACAGACAATCATCCAGATGTTGAATTAATCGTATTATTGATCGATGAGCGTCCGGAAGAAGTAACTGATCTAGAGCGTAGCGTCAAAGGCGAAGTCGTATATTCTACCTTTGATCAACAACCGCAAAATCATACCCGCGTTTCTGAATTAGTTTTAGAACGTGCGATGCGTTTAGTAGAGGACAAACGTGATGTAGTGATCTTAATGGATAGTATCACGCGTTTAGCTCGGGCCTATAACTTAGTAGTTCCACCAAGTGGACGTACGTTAAGTGGGGGGATCGATCCAGCCGCTTTATATAAACCGAAAAAATTCTTTGGTGCCGCTAGAAATATCGAAGAAGGCGGAAGTTTAACGATTTTAGCGACGGCCTTAGTCGATACAGGCAGTCGGATGGATGATGTTATTTACGAAGAGTTCAAAGGAACCGGAAATCTAGAATTGCAGCTTTCTCGTGACTTAGCTGAACGTCGTATTTTCCCTGCTATTGACATCAAAAAATCAGGGACTCGTAAAGAAGAATTATTGATGCCGGCCAATCGTCTCGAAGAAATTTGGAAAATTCGCAATAATATGGTCGGTGATTCACTAGAGTACACCGCACAATTTATTAACTTTTTGAAAAAATCTAAGAATAACGAAGAAGTCTTCAAAGCATTCAAGGACGTTTCTTTCGGTGGAAAAACTCCCCGTCGAAATCAAAAAAGATAATTGCATTGTTAGATTATTCATGATAGTATATTCATGTTGCGAATTGCAAAAATAACTCTGAACCAGCAAATGATTCAGGGCAAAGGAGCGAAAAAAACTATGAAACAAGGAATTCATCCAGAATATCACCCAGTAGTATTTATGGACTCAACTACAGGTTTCAAATTCTTGTCAGGTTCTACTAAATCTTCACAAGAAACAGTTGAATGGGAAGACGGAAATACTTACCCAGTAATCCGTGTCGAAGTTACTTCAGACTCTCATCCTTTCTACACTGGTCGTCAAAAATTCACTCAAGCAGATGGACGTGTGGACCGTTTCAACAAAAAATACGGTCTCAAAGACGCAAACGCTGCAGAATAATCAAAACATTGTTCATTCAACGTTTAGCAGACTATCCACTTTGGATAGTCTGTTTTTTTTGCGTTTTGACCATACCGAAACTCATTCTTTTTTTTGATCAGCTTCCTTCATAAAATTAGTGAATCGACATCCTGATCCTTTTAGTTCAAAGAACAATATAGTACGAATTTGAGTATATATAAATAATACCGCGTGTATAGCCACGCTTCAATATAATAAAAAGTACATTTTTTCATTTGTGGTTTATTCCGTATTTTGCTATGATTTTTTATAGTAAAAAGTTTTAAGAGATTGAAAATATGAAACCAGATGCGATTGAAGTAGGTACGAGAATCAAGATAATAAGAACGGATTTAGGATACAGTATGTCACAATTTGGAGAATTAAGATCGAGACAGAAAAAACTGCTGCATATCTAAGTCAAAATTATTAATGATTATTTGAAAGATTGTTTGTGACAAACTCCATCTGAAGAGACAGTGAGAAACGTTGACATGCCAGTCTGTAATCGGATATTTTTAAGTTTTTATCGCTTATAGTTAGCCCCCTGTTAGAACGGGGCATGCACAGCGGCGCGCCGCTATTCAATAGGCAAAATCCCCAAGAAGGGTGATTCGCTTAAGGCGAAACCCTTCTTGGGAATTGCCTAGAATATGAAAATACTTTATTTTTTCTGATTTAGAATGAGTATTTCGATGTACTATAAAAAATGAAGCACTGTAAACACAAAATGTAAACAAAGTGAGTGATGTTGAAGTATGTACGTTCAAGAGATGATCAACACTATTAATTACGAAAAACGACGAGAGAAAAATTCGGGTGCTAGATTCAAAAAATGTATTTTTCATATTCATACACCTGCATCTTATGACTATGGTCTTTTCGAAAAATTTGATGTCAGCAAGATAAAATTAGAGCAGATTGAGGAGTTGTTGGTTGAGAAAGGATTTCCAACCAATTATTTATCCAACCATGGCTTTGATTCTTTATTAGAAACAGATAACGCTATATTCAGTGTTATTCAACAAGGGCTCTTCTTTTTAATGGCATTTGTTCTTCTGAAAGAGGAAGTGGAAATGGCGGTTGTTATGGACCACAATACAATTCAAGGAGTTAAGCAATTACAAGCTACTATTGATAAACTCTATAAAGAGAAATCTATAGAAACTCCAGTTTATACACATGTAGTACCAGGTATTGAAATATCTTGTTCTGATAAAAATCACGTAGCAGCTTTTTTTCCAGACGATATGAAAGAACTAGAGGATTTCTACATAAAATTACAAAAAACCATTGTTGATGAAGAAGGAGGAACCTATGAACCGGCTCTCCACGTTCTAAAGATGATTAGTGAAAGTAATGGGGTAGGTTATATTGCGCATGTCAATAGCTCTAACATTTTTAAAGATTCTTTAAGCGGTGCTTATAAAAAAGAGCTTTTTTCTTTAACTTCAAAAGTATTACTTGGACTTCATAATATTACTGAAAAGAATACGCAATATTACTTTGATAAAATCAATGAAATTCGATCAGAAAAATCACCAAGCCTTTTTATTCTGGATGAAGACTCTCATACTATTAACGATTTAGGAACAAAGCCGATGTGGATCAAAGGAAAAAAAGTTGGGTTTAAAATGTTAGTTACTGCTTTAAACGATTATAATCAATCTTTTTCTTTGTCACTTCCTAAAAAACCTGTATCTTATATCTCTGCATTATTTGTAGAAGGATGTGGATTTCTTAAGTGTAATGACAATACACCTTTAGTTTTTAAATTCTCAGAAAGAATGAATGCTTTTATTGGGGGTCGAGGTTCTGGAAAAAGCACGGTGCTTAATTGTTTAGATTATTTAACTTCGCAACAAGTTTCAAATGATTCAATCTTAAAAAATATTTTCTCTCAAGGGAGTATCCTTGTTGAATATGTTTTCAACGGGAAAAAATATTACATTTCAAATCTGGGTGGAGATCCGGAGTATAATCAAATAGAGGAAGAGATTGAAAGACGAAGAGGTCTACATGACTACAATCATAACGCAAAACTAAGGTATAAGAGAAAACGAGCAATACGGGATAGTATCCAGCTTTGGAGGTATGATGGTAATGAACTACGCGAAGTGACGAAGAAAAAAACAGCAATGCTGGATGCAATGTTTATCAATGTTTTTGCTATATCCGACTTAGTAAATGCTGCTGAATCGAGAGATAAATTAAACAGCTTTATTCAAGAAATTTTCGAGAAACAAGAAACTATTTCGAATAAACCACGAGCAAGATTCAGAAAGAAGACAGTATCGTTAAACACAATAAAATATGCAATCAATAGAATGGACATCCTTCTTGAAAAAAGAAGAGATATCATCAATCAAGTTTTAGTAAAATTGAATTCTAATAATACTGATATGTTAAACGTTAGCTACTTACAGTTGGAACAGACTGATTATCATTTTCCTTGGGAGAAAATTTTTAATCTGTCTCCTGACAATGCACATAAGTTCTATAATAAATTTGGTATAACCAGAGGAGAATTAGTAAACTTTCTGAATCTAAGAGGAAATGATATTGGTGTTTGGAATTTGGTTCTGAGTATTATTGATAGATCCTACGATACAATCGGATTTAAAGAACTCAAACAATTTCTTCCTACGGATTTTGAAGTATTGAGTTCTGGTAAGTTGAACTTATCAGAAATTGCGAATACTAACAAATTACTTAACGAACTCCGTAGATTGATAAAGATAAATGTATATCTATCACTCCAAGAAATCAATGAGTATTATTCTGAGGTTGATATTTTTGAGTTGAAATTCAATATCAATAATAATAGTTTAGCTAATTCGAAAAAGTCTGTTTGGAAAAAGGTTTCCGATCTATCAATGGGACAAAAGGTAGTTGCGTTATTAAATTTTATATTGGCATATAATAATTTTATAGGAGATACAACACCACTTGTTATCGATCAGCCTGAAGATAATCTTGATAATGTTTATATATATGATAATTTAGTTAAGAAACTTAGAGAAATAAAGGGTACACGGCAAATTATTGTTGCTACTCATAACTCGACGATTGTTATGAACTCTGGGGCTGAACAAGTTTTTGTACTTAAATCTGATTCCGATCACGGATGGCTAGATAAGGCGGGTTTTTCTGGAGATAGACATATAAAAAAAGAGGTTATTAATATACTAGAAGGTGGGCCAGAGGCATATAAAAGAAAAGTTTCTATGTATGAAGAATTAATATAATAAAATTCTCACTAATTCAATTAATTCTAATTAGAAAAGTGTTTTATTGATAAGTGAAGAAACATTAGGGGGTTATATTTATATATATATTAAAATGTTAAATTTGTATATTATTACTTTTTAGTAACCGAGGAATAGTAAATTTATTAGTATTGTAAAAAAGAATACTGTATTTAATTAATACACTGGCGAGTATTTTTTGACCATACTTTTGACCTTCTCAATCAAATTTTACTGGGTTGCATTAGATTTTTAAATTCCTCAAGAATCCCGTATTTACACTGTTTTCTGTTTATTAGATATCACTAGAGAGCAATCCAGCTCTCAATACGGTCTCAAAGACGCAAACGCTGCAGAATAATCAAAACATTGTTCATTCAACGTTTAGCAGACTATCCACTTTGGATAGTCTGCTTTTTTTATTTATCTGGTTTGATGTGTGTCTTTTGAAAAAGCGTCATGACTTAAAAAAATTGAAAGTATTGCTACAATAGAGTAACAAGTGTTATGGAGAGGGTGATTTTAATGAAAGTAGTTTTTCATGTAGATGAATTAGAAAAATGGTCAGAAGCTGCTAAAAATATCAAAAATTTACTAAAATTGAAACCTGATACTGAAATTATTTTAGTCGTTAATGGAAGTGGGATTCAAAGTTATCAATTAAAAGCAGCGCATGAGTTTATCTCGAGTTATCCAATGGTTTCTTTTCATGCTTGTCAAAATGCTTTGAAAGCTTTTCATTTAGAAAAGTCGGATTTACCTCAGGGGGTAGAAGTCGTACCAGCGGGTGTGATCGATTTAATTGAATTACAGGAAAAGGGCTATGCCTATATCAAGCCTTAGAAACGAAAAAAATCTCTTTGATCCGTCTTAAGCGTAACTGCTTTAAGAACGTAATCAAGAGATTTTTTTTACTTATTTTAGGAGTTTGATTTTGAAGGCTACTTCCATTTTAGAAAAAATTTTGGATGAAACGTTATCTTTAGAGTGTTTTTAGTATGTTGATATGTTTCTACATTCATCTGAATAAAATTTCATGTTATTTTTTATTGACAGAAGTGAAATTTATTGGTAAAGTTCTTTTTGTCAAATCGTAACAGTTACGAATTACTGAGTGTAAATCGGAATGGAAGGAAGCAAAAAAGAATGGCTAAGAAATCTAAAATCGCAAAAGCGAAGAAGCAACAAGAAATGATCGAAAAATATGCTGAAATACGTATGGAGCTAAAAGCTAATAAAGATTATGCAGGTTTAGCAAAACTTCCAAAAGATTCAAATCCAAATCGTCTAAAATTACGTGATCAAATCGACGGACGCCCTCGTGGATACATGCGTAAATTTGGGATGTCACGTGTTAAGTTTCGTGAATTAGCCCATAAAGGCGTGATTCCAGGTGTGAAAAAAGCCAGCTGGTAATCAATTAAATAAAAGTATAGCATAAAAAATCAAAGTAACAATATGAATATTAGGAGGAATTACCTTGGCAGTACCAGCTAGAAAAACATCTAAAGCAAAAAAAAGACTACGTCGTACACATGATAAAATTGTAAAACCTGAAATTTCTTTTGATGATGCAACTGGTGATTATCACCGTAGTCACCATGTATCACTCAAAGGATATTATAAGGGCCGCAAAGTAATCGACAAGAAATAAGAGGTGAAGGTCTTGAATATCATTTATCCGCCACTTGTAGAACAAAGTTTTCATTTTTATCGTGAAAATGGTGAAGAACAATTTAGTAAAAGCGAATTATATCGCTCAATGGTGGAAAACCATATTATCACTGAAAATGGTTCTCCCACAGTTGAAGCAATTGAACGAGGATTGATTCAAGATTTTTATGAAGAACAGGGTCTGTCGTTTGATGAATTTTTGACAATCTACCCAATTTTTGAAGCATATGATCCTGAGCTTTTCCAAAACATCGATGGTTTTTGGGAGATGCCTGTATCATTGAAACAAGAATTATTAGCTCAATTAAAACAAGGTCAGTTCGACTATGATAGTAAAACGCAGCTCGAAGAGTATTTTAGCGAAAGATAATAGGAAAAGGTGAGTAAGAATGAGACAAAATATTATTTTAGAATGTGTTGAAACAGGAGAACGTTTGTACTTAACAAGCAAAAACAAACGTAACAACCCAGATCGTTTGGAATTAAAAAAATATTCTCCAAAATTACGCCGTCGTGCGATTTTCCGAGAAGTTAAATAGAAATTTAAAAGAAATAAGGTGGATATTTTGGGAATTCCAGTCACGATTGTTTCCGGCTTTTTAGGTTCTGGTAAAACGACGCTGATTAATCAAGTATTAGCAGCCAGTAATGTACCAAAAGAGGAAATCATCATTATTGAAAATGAATTTGGAGAAACAGGAATCGATCACGAACTGTTATTGCACACGAAAGAGCAAGTTCTTCAGCTGAATAATGGCTGTATGTGCTGTAGCTTAAGAGGCGACTTGATCAATACATTGGAAAGTATTGAAGATGTAACGAGAGAATGGCGGATCACTGTATCACAAATCATTATTGAAACGACCGGGATCGCGGATCCACAACCGATCATTCAAACATTATTGACAGCGCCGACGTTACATAATCGTTACTATATCGATAGTATTTTGACGGTCGTTGATACGCATCATATCATGGATTATCTAAAAGAACCATTGATCATGAAGCAGATCGCGATCGCTGATCGGATGTTTCTTTCTGTTAAAGAAGAAGCAGATAAAGAACGATTGCCAGAAATTGGCCGTCTTTTGTATAGCATTAACCCATTGGCAGATCAGCTTGAATTTTATAAAGATCAAGCCATCAAGGCAACCGAATTTTTCAATTTGAATAAATTTCAGGCACCTGTTTTGATAGAAGAAGAGCACACAGAGCATGCTGAAGAGCATCATCATGACGATCATGGCCATGAACATCATGAGCACGAGCATCACCATGATCATGATGACACCCATGGTTTCCAATCATTATTACTTGAAACAGATAAAGTTTTGAATAAAGCACTATTGGTACGCTGGTTAGATTGGCTAGTTTTTTCTAATCAAGAACGCCTTTACCGGTTCAAGGGAATGGTCACTTTAAAAGATCAAGAATTAGCAATGGCACTACAGGGTGTCAATCAACAAATCAATTTTCAATTAACGACCTTACCCGCAGGTATGACGAAAATTGTTTTGATCGGAAAAGAATTGAATGTTGGGAAAATCGAGCGCACGTTCGAACGACTTTGTACAGCCAGCAATCAATGAGTTTGATTAAAAACTAGTGGAGGAAATCATGGAAAAAACAGATATTTCAAGTGCATATCGTCGCTTAAGAAGTCCTAATATTAAAACAAGAAAACGAGCGTTGAAAATTATCAAAGAATTTAAACGTAATAAAAAATAGAAAAAAGCGAGCGTCCATCCTAGATGATACGCTCGCTTTTTTCAGTTAGATAAGCTAGTTCACTGATTAATTTATTGATGCGGATGTCATCGATTTTTTTACTTAAGGCAGTCAGATTTTTTCTAGAAGGTACATCAGCAATGACAAAAAGTTTTTCTGCGGGGATATCCTCAGTCGGAAAATTAGTAATGTAGAGATCTGAAGTAAATAATTCTGAAGTAAAATCATTGCCATACAATTGTGGTCGTACGATCAATGAAACTTTCTCATGATAGCTTTTTTCTAAGTAAAAAACTAGTAGACTAATATGTTTGACGCCTAGATCACTACAAATTTCAGTGACGACCGGCTGGCGTAAAGCATCTAATTGTGTAGGCAGATTTTTCCAATGAATAAATAAGCCAAAAAGGAGATGGTCGAAGTACATGGAGTACCAGGGAGTCGAATTTTTCGTTTCGAGATTGATCAAGGCTTTTTCTAAGACTTTAGAAAAGACAGTAAAGTCTTTTTTGAGGGTTAAGCTATTGTATTGTTCGCGATTATACGCAATAAAATTTTCATAAGGATAGACTTTATAAGAAGTGTAGACCGACTTTAATAAATTTAAACAATTTCTACGACTCCTTTTGGAAAAAGTCAGTTTTAAGACGTCACTGACTGTCGTTAATAGATGATCACAAAGCATCTCGACCTGTTGTTCTTCTTCAAGCGAGTCCCAGGCAATCGATTGCCAAAACAATGTGTAAAACAAATCATTTAAGTCTGATTCTTTTAGATAAACTTCCAAATGTCTTGTGGAATCTTTAAGCGCCTCCTGTTGAGCAGTAACAGTTTTGAACAAATGAATCGGCTGAGAGGGTAAAGTGATGGTATATCCTTGTTCTGATCGAATCAAACTTACGGCAATCAAGAAGGCTAGTTTATTTTGTTCATAGGGTGTTAATTCTAGCTGTAAAATAGTATTGAGGTAGTGGACGGCTTGATCAAGTTGCCCTTTTTCTATGTGAAAAGGCCATTCCAGTGAATCATAGACCTCTAAGAAGTAACTTGTCATAAATAGACGAATTTGTAGTTCATCTGTTCCAGAGATACATAGATCATTACGATCGACAAGGAGTCCACGTCTTTCTAGCCCTTTGTTCAATTGGACGATCCGGCGATAAAGGCTAGAAGAACTTAAAAAAAGTTCTTTTTCTAAGTCAGTTCTTAATTTTCCAGGTTTAAAAAAAAGTAATTCTAGTAATTGAAAACTGGGACTTTCTTTGATCATTTTAGAAAAGATTTCTTGGACAGAACGATTGTCTTTTTCGGATAACCGCAGTTCTGATAGATCATTCTTTTCAATTTGCACAATATCTCCCCACTGAGTATTGATCTCATGACAATTGGTTAAAATTGTTTTTGGTACAGCATCAATTTTTTCGGATATTTCTTTTATTGGGACGAAATTATCAGCATTACGAAGAATCTCGATAATATCGATTTGTCGATTGGTAGTGGAAGATAAAGCGTTTCTCATCATAAATCGCCTCTATTCAGTTAATAATTTTAGTATAAAGCAAAAAAAGCGAACTTGATATAGCAGATTGCTAAATAGATAACTTAATAACAATAAATTTACAAAAAATATCAGCCTAAAATATAAATAAAAGCGAATAAATAATATTAAATAATGGAGTTTGAACTCATTAATTGGTCTAGCTGTAATTTGAATTAATAAGAAATGTTACAAAAAGATGTAACCGTATTCCTTTCTTTATAAAAGACTAGATGATAGTATTTAAAATATGAGAGAGTTGCTATTGATCGAAGCTATTAAAAAAGGAGGATATCTTATGAAACAGATGATTGTTTTAGGTCTATCTTTAATTGCACTAGGAGGATTAGCTGGATGTGGTTCTTCTTCAACTGGGGATACGAATGAGAGTGCCAGTAATAGCCAAAGTGAATCAGTAATGAGTAGTAATGAAGTAACGAGTAGTAGTGAAGGAACAAATACTAACGGAGAACGAAATGTTAGCGTAGAGGATGCTATTCAAATCTTTAAAGATAACTATTCTGATACAGCGATCACATCACTTGATTTAGAACGATCTTTAGGTAAGTACGTGTATAAAATAGAAGGTGTAGACGATAATAAAGAATATGAACTGCAAATAGATAGCGAAACAAAAGAAGTATCAAAAAAATCAGAAGAATCATTGGATACAGATGAACAAGCTGGCGTGAAACGTAAAGCGGACAAACTAGACTTGAACAAGCTGTTAAGTATTGACGAAGTATCTAAGATCGCAGTCAAAGAGGCCGGCAATGGAGAAGCAACAGAATGGTCACTGGATAAAGATTTGGATATCACTTATTGGGAAGTCAAAGTAAAAGATGGACAAAAAGAAACCGAAGTCAAAATCAATGCACAATCAGGTAAGGTATTGGCAACTGATTTAGACGATTAAAAATACGCCGTTAAAGTAGATAAGCTGTCTACTTTAACGGCGTATTTATTTTAGCGTTCAATAAAATCATGTTGGATACATATTTTTTCTTTTTTATTTTCAAAGAAAGCGTTAAATGCACGTTGCCCAATTTCTGTTAAATGATGATCAATACTAGAAAAGCCCAGCAAGCGACTGACTAGAATATTTTCTCGCCCAACAACTAAAGGAGCTGAATTTCCGTATTGCTCTAAGATAATAGCAGCTACTTCATCACCATTCGTTAAAATTCCGTCTACCTTTCGTTTTTTAAAAAAGGCGGCAGCCTTTTCGCCATCCTGACCATGAACGCAACAATCCCAAAAAATATTTTGTTCATTAAATTGCGGAAAAACCTCTTTTACAACTTGCAAAGTCACTTTTGAATTATGACTGATGTTTTTGCTGCGGCCTAATGTGATCCCAACGTGCTGCACACCATGAGCTTTTAGAAACGTAAAAGCTTCACGTAAAGAGTTATCCAAATTGTAGTACACACAACTAACATCGGCATCAGGTATATTCTCACAAAAAATAATTGGGCCGTAACGATGATAATCTTTAAATGCTTCAATCGGATTTGATTTGGTTGTAACGATCAAGCCGTCATACATTTTAGTTGAAAATTCTTCGAGGTAGCGTTGTTCAAGTTGCGGATCATAATCTGTCGGCAACAAAGTAACACGATAATGGTGCTCAAATGCAGCTTCCATGATTCCATTAAGCATCTGATCATAGTATGCATGATTAATGAAAGGCAGTATAACACCAATATTTTTTGTTTTACCATAACTCAGATTCTGAGCCGAACGATTGGGGACATAATTTAGTTCCTTCATCACAGCTAGAATTTGTTCACGTTTTTTTTTCATCGACATAAGGATGATTATTGATGACACGTGAGACGGTTGAAACAGAGTAGCCGGTCATTTTTGCAATATCGCGAATATTAGCCATAGAACACCTCGTAGAAATAATTTATGCTGCCAGATTGTCTCTCAAATATTCTGTCACTGCCGGCCCTGTTTCATAAAAAGTATAGCGGCGGTCTTGATAGAAAAAACTAATAATCGGACTACCAAAAGATTCATCGATTATTAAATGCTTGATATCAGCTAAACACAACGTTGTTGTGATAGGGCGTTTGAAGCCTTGTGGCCGTGTTAGAGTCAATTGGCTTTCAGAAAAGTGTAGAGAAACTTGAAAATGATCCTGCGTTGTATTGCTCTGGATGTTCACATATGTATTCATAAATCTTCCTCCTTTTTCTTTACAAACGAAGTATAGTTTATGAAACGAGTTTCAGAGCAAGTAGTTTGTTTTTCTAAAATAAAGAAAGTTGTTCCCGCTTGTCTTCAAAGGTATGCAGATACTGGAAAACATCTTCTGTCTTCCACAGAATACCATGTTTTTTACATGTATCGCTAAAGAGAGCCATTAAATGATCGTGTTGTGGGCTAGTACAAATATAACTATCTCCAAAAACGGATAAATATTTCTGTTTCATACCTGGGAAATATTTATCTAATTGGTGATAAAAATATTCTCGATTTCCAGCACGTAAGGTGACACCGAAGCCAAAACACATAATTGCTTTGACGCCTGCTTCGATGCAATAAGCTAAAATACCACGTAAATTCTCTTCACTATCATTGATAAAAGGCAAAATCGGAGAGAGCCAAACGACAGTTGGTACACCGGCTGCTTTAAACTGCATCAAAGTCTCGAAACGTTCTTTAGTTGTAGAAACATAGGGCTCTAAAATTTTGCATAGTTCTTCATCGTAAGTAGTTAATGTCATTTCTACTACAGCTTTTGTTTTTTGATTGATTTGTTTTAACAGCTCAAGATCACGCAGGATACGAGTGGATTTTGTTTGGATAGCAACTCCAAATTCATAACGTTCAATCAATTCTAAGGCACCGCGAGTGATTCGTAAACGCGGTTCTAATTGAATATACGGATCAGTCATTGCACCGGTAGTAATCATACAAGGCTGTCTTTTACGTTGTAATTCACGCTCAAAAATTTCTAAAGCGTGCGTCTTGATTTCAATGTCTTCAAAGGGATGATTTAATTGATAACAATCACTTCGACTATCACAGTAAATACAACCATGAGTACACCCGCGAAAGAGATTCAAATTATTTTTAGCTGACAAAATACTTTTATATTCTTTATAGTGCATATAAACACCTCCGAACAAATGTTTGCTTAAATTATCTCATAGAAAGGGTATAGGGACAATCAAAATTTATTAACCTAATTTTAAGAAAGGAAAATCTTTTTATATCAATGAAGAAAGCGTTTAATAGAAGGTGATCTTTTTTTTACTTTCTAATAAAACAATTATTCTTGATGTTTCATCTTTGATAAATAAAGATATTAGTGCTATATTATCAAAAGTTAGTAATACAGATTTCAAGGAGATGTAGTACAGTGAGTAAAAAAGGTGCAGAAATTATTGTCAATAGTTTAGAAAATCATAACGTTCCTTATATTTTTGGGATTCCCGGTGCGAAAATCGACGGCGTATTTGATACATTAGAAGATCATGGTCCAGAATTGATTTTAGCGCGTCATGAACAGAATGCGGCTTTTATGGCTCAAGCGATTGGCCGTTTAACCGGTGAACCTGGCGTAGTCATCGCTACTAGTGGCCCAGGTGCAAGTAATTTAGCAACGGGATTAGTGACTGCAACGGCAGAAGGCGACCCAGTAGTAGCTTTAGCAGGACAAGTAAAACGTTCAGATCTTTCAAAACTGACCCATCAAAGTATGGATAACGCTGCACTATTTGCTCCGATTACCAAATTTAGTACAGAGATTCAGGACTCGGAAACACTATCAGAAAATATTGCGAATGCTTTTCGAATTGCTAAAACAGCTAAAAAGGGTGCAAGTTTTCTTTCAATTCCGCAAGATGTAACTGATGGAGAAGTAACCAGTGAAGCAATCAAACCGTTATCAGCACCTATATTAGGTACGGCGTCAGATGAAGACATCGCTGATTTGGCTCAACGAATCAGTGAAGCAAAATTACCTACACTATTAGTTGGGATGCGTGCTTCTGGGAAAAAAGAAACCGCAGCAATTCGTAAACTTGTTGAGAAAACCGGCTTACCGGTAGTAGAAACGTTCCAAGGAGCAGGGATTATTTCTCGTGATTTAGAAAAACATTTCTTTGGACGTGTGGGGCTTTTTCGCAATCAACCTGGAGATATGTTGCTAAAACGCAGTGATTTAGTTTTGGCTGTCGGCTATGATCCAATCGAGTATGAAGCTCGAAACTGGAATGCTGAAAAAGATGCACGGATCATTGTGATCGATGAAGTACCAATGGAAATCGATCAATACATGCAACCAGAAGCGGAACTAATCGGGAGTATAGCAAAAACAATTGAAAAACTAAGCGATACGATCACTAATTATCAATTATCTTCAGATGCAGAAAATTATTTAGCGACATTGCAAGAAAGGTTAAGCAACGGGGTACAAAAAAATAAAACTGTAGCTGGCCGTGTCCATCCGTTAGAAGTCATCGACTCTTTACAAAAAAATGTGACAGATGACATGACCGTAACAGTAGATGTGGGCAGTCATTATATTTGGATGGCTCGTCATTTTAGAAGTTATGAACCTCGTCACTTGTTATTTAGCAATGGAATGCAAACCTTGGGTGTGGCGTTACCTTGGGCGATCTCAGCTGCTTTGGTCCGACCAAATACACAAATCGTTTCAATCTCTGGCGATGGGGGATTCTTATTCTCTGCTCAAGAACTTGAAACAGCTGTTCGTTTGAAACAAAAAATCATTCATTTGATTTGGAATGATGGTAGCTACAACATGGTTGAGTTCCAAGAAGAAATGAAATACAACCGTTCTTCTGGTGTCCACTTCGGACCAGTAGATTTTGTTAAATATGCAGAAGCTTTTGGCGCAAAGGGTTTACGTGCAACAACAAAAGAAGAATTAGAAGCGGCAATCAATGAAGGATTTGCAACAGATGGCCCTGTAATCATTGATATTCCGATCGATTATTCTGATAACAAAGAATTAGGTAAAACGATTCTACCGGATCAATTTTATTAAGAGGGGATTTTGCATGACAGTGAAAACAAAAAAATATATTTATCAACATGGAACACTTGGTGGTTTGATGCAAGATTTGATGGATGGAACAGAAAAAATCGGAAAACTATTAGATAATGGGGATTTTGGTTTAGGAACACTTGCTGGTTCAAATGGTGAGGTAATCATTTTGGACGGTACTATTTATCACGCAAACGAAGCTGGCGAGATCCACCAGCTGTCTGGAGCTGAATTAACACCTTATGCAGCAGTGACTTCTTTTGTTTCGGATCAACAATTCCAAATAAACAACCAGTCTGATGATAAAATAAAGGAAATGATTTTAGCGAAAATCAGTAAAAATTTGTTTTCAGCTGTTCAAATTAAAGGAACTTTTAAAAAGATGCATGTCCGAGTTGCACCTAAACAAGAAAAGCCTTATCCGCGCTTTGTAGATATTACACGTAATCAACCAGAATTCCATGCAGAAAATATCTCAGGAACAATTGTGGGATTCTTTACACCAGAATTATTTCATGGGGCATCAGCAGCTGGTTTTCATCTACACTTTATTAGTGATGATCACCGTTTTGGCGGACATGTTTTAGATTTTGAATTGAATGCTGGAGAAGTCGATTTGATGGAATTGACTGAACTACGTCAACATTTCCCTGTCGATAATGAAGATTATTTGAATAACGAAATTAAATTAGCTGAAATTTCAAAAGATATTGAAGAAGCAGAATAATAAGCAAAAAGCTGAGCCAAAGTATTTAGATACTTTGACTCGGCTTTTTTGTTAAGAGAAAGGAAATGAAACGATGGTATTCTTGTTTGAATTACGTTAAAATTAAGCCATCAATTTAGAAAAATTGAAAAAATAGAATTTTAAACAATAAATGATCCATAGTTGGAGGAATAGATATGAGTTGGGAAAATCAGGAAGCCAAAGAAGCGGCCTATCAATTATTATTATTGCAACAAAAAGCATTACTTGAAGGAGAAACAGATTTAATTGCGAATTTAGCAAATTCTTCTGCATTATTGAATCAAACATTGAAAGCAACGATTTTTGCAGGATATTATTTATTTAAAAATGATGAATTGATTTTAGGGCCTTTCCAAGGAAATGTTTCATGTGTGCATATTGCTATGGGCAAAGGTGTTTGCGGAGAATCAGCAGAAAAAAATCAAACATTGATTGTTGAAAATGTTTTGGAGCATAAAAATTATATCGCTTGTGATTCAGCGGCGCGATCAGAAATCGTTGTTCCTATGAAAAAGGGAGAGCAGTTGATTGGTGTGCTAGATTTAGATAGTTCAGAAATAGGCATGTATGATCAAATCGATCAGTTTTATTTAGAACAATATGTCTCATTATTGTTAGATAATCTTGTTTAAAGCACGTATTAAGATTTAAAAAAGAGGGTTATTTAATAAATAGCACCTTTATTGTGGTTTTTTATTATATTTAATGCTATTATATAAATGTATTATAAAACATTAATGAGGTGGTTGAATGAATAAAGAAGCGATTATTGTAGGAGAAAACTATGAATGCCGTAAGACTGATTTTGCTCGGCCAATCATTGGAGAAGTTGTCCATAAAGATGATACTGGTTGTGTAGTAAATGTTGAGCGTTTTAGCGGCTTAGATGCTGATAAAATCGATGCTCAAAATGGTCAAGTAGCAATCACATATGATGAAGTGGCGGGAATCGTCACAAATAATAGTTACCTACGTTAGCAAAAACACTTAGCAAACCATTCTTGGTTTTCTAAGTGTTTTTATTTTGCAGACATATTTAGTTAGGATTAATCAGTCTTATTAATTATTTGAATCAGTACATTACCGAATTCGTTAGTCGATAGTTCTTTGACATGCAACATCTGAGCAAAATCATGAGTGACTAACCGATTGTCTAACGCTTGCTCGATGGCTGATATGATTTTCTGACTCGCTTCAGTCCAGCCTAAATAATCTAAGAGCATCGTTGCTGATAACAGCAATGAACAAGGATTGGCCCAACCTTTTCCAACAATATCGGGAGCGGTCCCGTGGGTGGCTTCGAAAATAGCGTGGCCAGATCGATAATTGATATTTGCTCCCGGGGAGATACCAATGCCGCCAACTTGGGCAGCTAAGGCATCTGAAATATAATCGCCGTTTAAATTCGTTGTCGCTATCACTTGATAGTTTTCAGGATAAAGAAGACTTTGTTGTAAAAAATTATCGGCAATCACGTCATCAACGATAATTTTTTTAGCTGCTGTTGCTTGTTCTAACATTTGCTGTGCTTTTAATTTGCCTTTTTCCGTTACTATCTGCTTATATTGGTTCATAGTAAAGATATTTGGATATTCTTGTTCTATCCATGTATAGCCCCAGTTTTTAAAACCACCTTCAGTAAATTTCATAATATTTCCCTTGTGAACTAAAGTGACGCGTGTTTTATGGTGATCAATCGCATAATCAATTGCCGCACGAATCAGACGTTCGCTGCCTTCTTGTGATATTGGTTTAATACCTATAGCACTTGTGTGAGGAAAGCGAATATTTGTCACTTGTAGTTGTGTAGTTAAAAAATTAATTAATTTATTTGCTTCTTCAGAACCTTTTGCAAATTCGATACCGGCATACACATCTTCTGTATTTTCTCTGAATACTGTGATTGCTGTTTTTTCTGGTTGCTTTAATGGAGAAGGGACACCAGCAAAATAGCGAATTGGTCGAACACAGGCGTACAGATCCAATTCTTGCCGCAGAGTTACATTCAAGGAGCGGAATCCTTCGCCAATTGGGGTCGTCAAGGGTCCTTTGATCGCTACTTTGTTTTTTCTGATTGTTTGGATCGTTTCCTCAGGTAACCAATCACCAGTTTGCCGGAAAGCTTTTTCACCGGCTAAAACTTCAAGCCAATTAATCTTTCTTTCGTCAGTGTATGCTGAGGTGATAGCGGCATCGACAACTTTTTTTGTCACTTGCCAAATTTCAGGGCCGATACCATCACCTTCGATATAAGGAATGATTGGATTTGTCATTATTAAAGCACCTCTGCATTCATTTTTTTACGTATCACTAAAGGAAGGATTCCTTGATTTTTCCAATAGATGATATCTGCGTCAGAATCAAACCGCAGTTTTACTTGGAATGATGTTTCCTTTTCACCTTGGACTGTTACGGTAATCAACTGATTGATTGTAGGTTCTGCAGAAAAATCAAAGCTAAATATTTCAAAGCCAGTTAGACCAAGTGAATCAGCCGTTTGACCAGGTAAATATTCAAAAGGAACCACGCCCATCATGACTAAGTTGCTGCGATGAATCCGTTCATAGCTTTCTGCAAGGACAGCTTTTACTCCTAAAAGATTAGTTCCTTTAGCAGCCCAGTCACGGGAAGAACCCATTCCGTAATCTTTTCCAGCTAAAATAATGGTAGAGATATTTTCTGATTGATAATTCATTGCTGCATCGTAAATTGAAAGTTCTTCTCTAGTAAGTCTAAATCTTGTAAACCCACCGCTTGTGTCTGGTGTTAATTGATTTTGAATCCGGATATTACCAAAAGTTCCGCGCATCATTACTTCATGATTTCCTCGACGGGAACCAAAAGAATTAAAATCTTTATATGCTAATCCGTGCTCCTTCAAATATTTTCCGGCCGGTGATCGAAGTCCGATATTTCCAGCTGGGGAAATATGATCTGTAGTGACGGTATCACCAAATTTTGCCAGCACATGAAGATTATTAAGATCTATAGATTTTTTAGTCGTTTGGTCAATCGCAGTAAAAAAAGGCGGGTTGGCAATATAAGTTGAAGTCTCATCCCATTCATAACAATCTCCAGTTGAAGTTTTGATTTTATTCCAACGTTCATTGGAATAATAAATATCTTGATAAGCATTACGAAAATCTTCAGGATCCAAATATTGAGTGATGTAAGAAGCTACCTCTTCTTGAGTAGGCCAAAGATCTTTCAAATAAATTTCCGTATCATCAACGATTGCGATGGCTTCAGTAGTAAGGTCTTTTTGTATAGTTCCAGCTAATGCATAAGCAATTACCAAAGGCGGCGAGGCTAGGTAGTTCGCTTTGATCAAGGGATGAATTCGACCTTCGAAATTTCGATTTCCAGATAAAATAGCTGAGACGACTAATTCACTTTCTCTAAGTGTTGTTTCGATGGCCGGATCTAGCGGTCCAGAATTTCCAATACAAGTAGTACAACCATAACCGACAATATCAAAGCCTAACTGAGCTAACGGTTCTAATAATTGTCCTTTTTCTAAATATTGTGTAACGATTTTTGAGCCAGGTGCCAAAGACGTTTTGATAGTTGGAGCGACAGATAGTCCTAAAGCGACTGCTTTTTTAGCCAAAAGACCTGCCGCCACCATCACAGAAGGGTTGCTGGTATTGGTGCAGCTAGTGATGGCTGCTAAAACTAAATCGCCTGTTTGAATCGAACTATTTGTTCCACCAATAGGTTCTTTGCGAAAGCGTTCATCATTAGTTAGACCAAATCCTTGTGGCCCTTTTTCGTTGGTTAATGAAGTTGAAAAATTTTTAGCGACTTCAGGAAGTATCACACGATCTTGCGGACGCTTCGGGCCGGAAACCGACGATGTGATTGTAGTGAGATCAACTTTGATTATACGAGTATAATTTGGCTGCTCACTTCCATCATAAAAAAGATGGTTGGTTTTGGCATAAGTTTCGACGATTGTAACTAATTCATCTGTTCTGCCAGTTAAACGAAGATATTGAAGAGTCTCTTCATCGATGGGGCAGAATCCGCAAGTAGCACCATACTCAGGTGCCATATTTGCGATTGTTGCACGGTCAGATAGACTTAAACGCTTATAGCCATTACCAAAATATTCAACAAATTTTCCTACAACTTTTTCATTACGCAAAAGTTCTGTCAGAAATAAAGCCAAATCTGTAGCAGATGCTCCTGGGCTAAGTTCCCCAGTGATTTCAACACCAATCACTTCAGGAGTAGGAAAGTAGGAAGCTTCCCCAAGAATTGCTGCTTCTGCTTCGATACCTCCGACACCCCAACCAAGAACACCTAAGCCGTTGATCATCGTAGTATGTGAGTCTGTGCCCTCTAAAGAATCTGGAAACAATAAATTTTCAGGACTTTTTATAATCACATCGGATATATATTCTAGATTCACTTGATGGATGATGCCTGTTTCTGGTGGTACGACTTCGAAGTTATCGAAAGCTTGTTGTGCCCACTTTAAAAATTGATAACGTTCATGATTGCGCTCAAATTCTTTTTCAGTATTAAAAGCTAGGCTTTGTTTGCTGCCAGCAGAATCAACTTGTACAGAGTGGTCAACTACTAAAGTTACAGGGATTTCTGGATTGATTACTCGTGGATCACCGCCTAATTTTACGACTGCATCTCTCATCGCAGCTAAATCTACAACTGCAGGCACTCCAGTAAAATCTTGTAAAACAACGCGAGAAGGCCGAAATGGCACGACACCATTGGGTTTTTGCGGATCAAAAGCTGTTAAGTTCTCTAAAGCACCAAATTCTTGATGACGAGCCAAACTTTCGAGTAATATACGAATGCTATAAGGAAAACTAGCAATACTTTTTCCATAAGAGGCAGTGATAGCTGAAAGATCAAAGTAAGTGTATTGTTCGTTTTTTATTTCTAACGTCTTTTTCCAATCAAACAAAAAATCCCTCCTGATTCCGTTATCTAATATAATTATTTTGGTTTATTATACGAGTAAAAAAAAAGAAAGTAAATCAAATTATTAAAAGTATTTCATTTTAAAACAATGGTGTTATAATGTTTTGTAATTGAAATACAATTATCGGTAAAGTGAGGAGGACGTAGTGATGTTAGATTTGAATCAATTAGCTGAAATTTGTCGAACAAAGGATTATCTAGATGCTTCTTTGTATCGGAAGTATGAGGTTAAAAAGGGACTGCGAGACGTTGACGGAAAAGGAGTTTTGGCAGGGCTTACTAATATATCGACCATTCATTCTCAAATAATGAAAAACGGTAAAACTATCTCAAATTTGGGTGAATTAAGGTACCGTGGAATTAACATTAACCAGTTAGTTGATGGTTTTGTATCTGAAAGACGTTTAGGCTTTGAAGAAGTTAGTTATTTGTTATTATTTGGTTCGCTTCCTACAAATGATCAATTGAAAAACTTTAGTACAGCAATTGGTAAAAGACGAACACTTCCAACTCATTTTGTGCGAGATGTTATTATGAAAGCACCGTCGCATAATATTATGAACGTCATGGCTCGCAGTGTTTTAACATTAGGTTGTTATGATCCGCGAGCAGATGATATCAGTATCGAGAATGTTTTGGATCAATCATTGAATTTGATTGCGACTTTTCCGATGCTGGCGGTTTATTCATATCATGCGTATAATCACTATGCAAAAGATGAAAGCATGTATATTCATCGTCCTGACGAATCCCTTAGTACAGCTGAAGCAATTTTAACGATGCTGCGTCCTGATAAAAAATATACTTTTCAAGAAGCACAAACCCTGGATATGGCTTTAGTCCTCCATATGGAACACGGGGGAGGAAATAATTCGACTTTTACAACACGAGTCGTTACTTCTAGTGGGACGGATACATATTCGACGATCGCAGCGGCGCTAGGTTCTTTAAAAGGTCCACGACATGGTGGAGCAAACATCAAAGTGACTCAAATGATGGAAGATTTAAAAAGAAGTATAACCAATTGCGATGATGAAGATGCTATTCGAGCATATTTAGAAAAAGTTTTAGCCAAGGAAGCATTTGACTATCAAGGATTGATTTATGGAATGGGCCATGCAGTTTACGCAGAATCAGATCCGCGAGCTGAAATTTTTAAACAATATGTTGAGAAATTAGCGAAAGAAAAAGGTTCCGATGCCTATAAAGAATTTAATTTATACCAAAAAGTAGAACGGATTGCTCCAGAAGTAATCGCACAAAAGCGGAAAGTCTATAAGGGTGTGAGTGCCAATATCGACTTTTTCAGTGGTTTTGTTTATCATATGCTGGCTTTGCCGCAAGAATTATATATACCTATGTTTGCAACTGCAAGAATCGTTGGTTGGTCAGCCCATCGAATTGAAGAACTCGTCAATGCGCAAAAAATTATCCGTCCAGCTTATATGGAAGTTTCTGAGGATAATAGTTATCGCCAATTAAATGAACGATAATCTAAACAGGGTGTGACCAATAAAGTCACACCCTGTTTTATTATTCTGAAATTAAATTTAAATGTAAGCAAGCTTTCCAAATGCCATCATCGGAAACACTGTCTGTTACGTAAGCTGCTTTTTCTTTCAAAGAAGGCGTGGCGTTACCCATAGCGATTGGAAAACCAACCGTGTGAAACATAGTAAAATCATTTTCTTCATCACCAAAAGCAAGAGCTTGAGCAACATCAATTCCCATAGACGAACAAATTTTTTGGATTCCTTCAGCTTTGGTGCCATTTTTCAAATGAATATTTGCAGTAAAAGGTGCTACCTTTTCTATAATCAAAGGGAATCTTCAGCCAATTTTAACTGTCTGAGATCTTTTAAGGGAACAATCAATTGAACGATATCTTTTGGTAAAGGATCTTGTTCATTTAGTCTAACTTTTCCAGTCGGATGCTCACCGCGGTAGGTGCTGCCTTCTAAGTAATAAATTCCATGAGGTGTTTCAAGCATAAACTCGATTGTTGCTTGTTTTAATTGTTCAATCAAAGGAATCAATATTTTTGTTGGAATCGTATTTTGATGAATTAATTCACCTCGATAGTGGACGCAGTTACCATTCGAAGAAATAATACTATCGACATCTAGGCTGTGAGCTAGTTCAAGTAACGTTCGATAATGACGACCAGAAGCGATGACAGGTTCAATTTTATTTTCTTTCAATTTTTTTAAGGCTTTTTTGGCTGATTCAGGCACTCTTTCAGTGAATGGTAATTCACGAGGTAATTGATTATCTGCTAATGTTCCATCAATATCGAAAAAAGCGACACGATAATTATCCATAAGATCCCTCCTGATAAATAAACTTTTTCATTAAGTATAAAGGAACAACGAAAAAATGTATAAACAGAAATTTTAATAAGTTTTGACTATCCAGAAAAAGGTCATTTAGGACGATTAGATTATTTGGGGAGAAAGAATAACTATAAAATAATAATTTATTTTTATAAAAATTGTAGCTATTTTTCTTTCTTAAATAAATGATATAACAATATCTGTTCTTAGAAAAATATTTAAAATGTTGAAAAAACTAGAATATTCATTTTTTTATATCTACTTTAAAACGGCTTGTTTCTGTAGAAAGATTCATGCTACTATTTATTCATCATAAAATATATTCAAATAAGGGGGATATTATGAATAGTTTTGCAGAAAATCTACTAAGTTTAATTGATTCAAAAAAGAAGCGTATGGTTGAGATTCGTCGTTATTTACATGCACATCCTGAGTTGTCTTTTGAAGAACAGGAAACAGCTAAATACATCGTGGACTTCTATCAAAATCTAGCGTGTACAGTTAAGAAGAATGTCGGCGGATATGGAGTAGTCGTTGAAATCGATAGTGGAAAACCAGGAAAAAATCTTGCTTTAAGAGCGGACTTTGATGCATTGCCAATCCAAGAAGAAACCGGCTTGCCTTTTGCTTCTGAAAATCCTGGAATTATGCACGCTTGCGGCCATGACGCACACACAGCTTATATGCTGATTTTAGCAGAATGTTTAATTGAATTGAAAGAACAGTTTTCCGGTAAAGTTACTATCCTCCATCAACCTGCCGAAGAAACACCTCCGGGGGGAGCGATTCAAATGATCAAAGACGGCTGTCTTGATGGCGTAGACCATGTAGTGGGTTGTCACGTAATGTCAGGGTTTGATTTAGGAACAATCTACTATCACGCAGGTGCGACTCAAACTGGTCGAGCTACTTTCAAGTTGAAAGTACAAGGAAAGGGAAGTCACGGCTCAATGCCTAATGCCGGAATTGATGCTGTACTTGTGGGGAGTCAAATTGTTGTAAATCTCCAAAGTATTGTCAGTCGTCGTGTAAATCCATTTGATATGACGACATTAACTGTAGGGTCATTTGATGGAAAAGGCTCTGCAAATGTCTTAAAGGATGCAGTCTTTTTAGAAGGGGACATCCGAATGATGAATGAAGAAAGTCGTAAATTGGTCAAAGCAGCCTTTGAAGATACCGTTAGAGGTGTTTGTGAAGTGTATGGCGCTACATATGAATTAGATTATGTAGATGATTATCCGGTCTTGATGAACGATCAACCGTTAACCGAATTTGTTGCTAATAGTTTAGAGCAGCATCCATTTGCAGAATTAAAAAAAGTAGTGGATAGCGGTCCAATCGCTCCTTCTGAAGATTTCGCGTATTATTGCCAAGAACGTCCGAGCTGTTTCTTTTATGTTGGTGCAACAGGAGAAGGACAAGTAGCTTACCCGCATCATCATCCAAAGTTTGATATTGATGAAGCATCTATATTAATTGCAGCCAAAACGATGGCGACAGTTGTTTCAGAGTACTTTAATCAGGAGAAATAGTATGAAAGAAAAGAAAATATTTTATGGTTGGATTGTTGTTCTTGGCTGTGTTTGTATCACTGCGACTGTAGTACCGATGGTTATGTCATTAGCAAATGTCTATCTTTTATCAGTAACAGAAGATATGGCAATATCTCGAAGTGCTTTTACTTTAGTCAATACGATCACACAATCAATGGGGATTATTTTTTCTCCAATCGTAGCTAAAAAGCTAGCGACCGGAGATTTAAAAAAGATCCAAACGATTGCTTTGATTGCTTTTGTGGGAGCCTACTTTAGTTTTTCATTCGCAACTGCCGTTTGGCAATTATATTTATTAGCTATCGTGTTGGGTATTGCCTATACGAGTAGTACTTTGATTCCAGTAAGTATGATGATCACTAATTGGTTTGAAGAAAAACGTGGTTTAGCAATGAGTATTGCAATGGCAGGGATAGGTTTGGGTGGCTTTATCTTCAGTCCGGTATTAAGTTATTTATTGACCACTTTTGGCTGGCGTGCCTCATACCGTATCATGGCTATATTACTTTTAGCTATCACGATTCCGATTTCTTTATTTGTATTAAAGAAGAGCCCTTCAGAAATGGGATTACAAGCATATGGGGCAACGAAAAAAGCAGAACAGATGACACACGAGGAAAAAGAATCTGCTTTAACGGTCCATCAATTGATTAGACAGCCTGTTTTCTTGATGTTAGTATTCGGCATTTTTTGTAATGGTCTATTAAATTCCGGTTCTTTAGGACAATTTCCACCAGCACTAGAAGAAATGCACGGAGTCGTTGTGAAATCATCGATCATTTCCCTGTATTCATTAGTCGGTATTTTTGGCAAATTAATTTTAGGCTGGATCGATGATCGATTTGGAACAGTAAAAAGTACGATTTTCGGTTGCGGATTCATGACTTTGGCCTTTATTTTATTATTAAATGGCCATCAATTGGTGATGATTTATTTAATGGCCTTTTGCTTTGGACTAGGTACGCCGATCGGAACAGTCTCGCCGCCGCTGATTACAGCAAGAATTTATGGCCGAAAGCATTATGCTGAGGTGTATGGAATCATCAGCAGTATTTCCCAAGTAGGGTTGACGTTAGGCTCATTGATTATAGCTAGTATCTATGACAAGACGGGTTCTTATCAAAATGGCTGGAAGTTATTGATTGTTTTAACGATCATTACGATGATAACGTGGATTTTATCAATGCGGATGCCAAGAAAAAGAGACCAATTATTAGAAACAGAATAAACTAAAAGCCACTCATTTTATTGAGTGGCTTTTAGTTTTATAAAAAAGTTTATATTTTCACAAATCAAGAATTAAAGCAGCCTTAGTTGAAGCCAAATCAATATTTTCGATCGGAACAGTAATCTTTTTCAGTAAACATTTTCTCATAACATATAAAAGATTCATCCGGTCGTTTTCTTCCAAGGGATACGAAATTACTAATTCTTCTTGGTCACTAGGAACGATGATATCAATTGTCGGTAGTAGAGATAAAATTAAATCAGCATTTTCGATTTTATTGGTAAATAACGGTATTATTTTCGGGGTAAATATCTCAGTCAACTCATTTTTTAAGTAATTTAAACTAAGAGTCCCTAAATTGGAAACAATAAAAATCGATAAACATTCACGTAATGACTCTAAAGAAAAAAAATAAAGACAGAGCAGGATAAAGTAACTTAATAAGTTAAATAATATATGGGCAATTTTGTTAGTATTTAATAGCAATATACTAAAAAAGTAAGGATCTATATCAAAGAAATTCTCATAAAATGGGTAGAGATGTGGGATACTTACTGGATAGTAGTATTGAAAGAACTGTTTGAAAAGTTTAACGTGGAATAATAATTATGTTCTATGGGTATTTGGTTATTAGCAGTCAATGGTGGAAGGTTCTATAACCCTTTTAAATAAAAACAGCAGTTCCTTTTAAAGGAACTGCTGTTTTTATTTATGAACGTTTGCGTTTATTTTTCTTTTCTAGTTGTTCAATGGCTTGAGCCAATTCTTGGAGCGCTTCAGGATCGACTTCTTTTTCTAATAGCTCGGTTAAACGTTCGATCCATAACTCAGGTTCTTTATTTCCTAGCCGACCAATTGCCCAAAAGGCCGTTCCACGAATCACCGGGCGAACATCTTGCTGTGCTATTTGGTATAAGTCTGGCAATGCTGTGCGATCACCTAAATTAGCTAATGCAATGATAGCATTTCTTTGCAAGGGTTTCTTTCCACGCCAAGCACCTGATAAATGGCCAAATTGTGCTTTGAATTCCTTATTAGAAAGGCTTAGCATCGGTTTTAATTTTGGATAGACTGTATCGACTTGGGGTTCCATTTCTTGATGAAAATGGAAATCTTTGCCTTGATTGTAAGGACAAACAAGTTGACAAATATCACAACCATAAATGACATTGCTCATTTTTTTTCGATATTCTTCAGGCATCATCGTTTTTGTTTGAGTTTGGTAAGACAAGCAACGCTGTGCATTCATCCGTCCGTCGCCTAGGAGTGCTTTCGTCGGACAGGCTTTGATACAGCGGGTACACTCGCCGCAACCGAAAGGAACCGGTTCATCGACTTCAAAATCAATATTCGTGACGATTTCTCCCAAATAAACAAAAGAACCAAATTCTTCAGTGATCAATAAGCCGTTTCGGCCAATAAAACCAAGACCCGCCCGTTGCGCCACCGAAACATCGACCAGCTCACCTGTATCTACTTGTGGTCTGAAACGCCATTCTTCAGCTCCGGGTTCGGCGGCGGCTTCTGATTGGATGAAGGCAATCAATTGATTTAAACGATCACGTAAAATGTCGTGATAATCAATTCCCCAAGAAGCCCGGGCGAACATTCCTCGTTTCTCGTCTTTTGGAATCTCCTCGTGGATTTTTGTCGGGTAGGCCAAAGCGATTGAAATAATCGTTTTAGGGCCTTCAAATGTTCGTTCAGGATAAATCCGTTCTTCGATTACTGGATGTTCAAATCCAGAAGTATAGCCGCGTTCTTTTTGTTCTCGCAATGAATCTTCTAAATGATCAAATGGTTCTGCAGAAGCAAACCCGATTTTATCGATACCGAGGCGCTGGCTTTCAGCGATGATTTTTTCTTTAAGCGTCATGGTGATTATTCCTCCTTAAATAGTGGTCAAAAACAGTAAGTAAAGGGTGCTTCAATAAAAGATAAAAGACAAGCGTCCCTCCAGCGTGTAGTAGATCAAAGGGTAGACCGCTAAAATAATATGGCCAAAAATGGGTGATTCCAAAAAAAGGAGCTAAAAATAATGAAATTAAAAATCCATAAAGTAAACTCACACAAACACAAGTGATCAATTGCCAAGAAAGTTTTTGCTTGAGCGGAGTTATGCGTGTGATTTGATGAATTAAGAGAATCAATAAAATAAACACACCCACTTGGGCAATTGTCCAAATCCCCATTCCTAAATAAAAATTGGTAATAATCATAGATAAAGCACTAATGATGACAGCCGGATGCGGACCAATATATAACGTAATCAATAAAATAATGGCTGTCACAGGCTGAGCATTGGGAATTACTTGCGTCAAAAAGCGTCCAACCACACAAACAGCGGTTAAAAGTGCATAAAGTGTTAAATCTTTTGTTTTCATTAGAGCTTATTTTCCTTTACTATAGATAATTCTCATTATAAACGAGAAGAGAGAATATGGTCGACTGATAGATCAGCGAGCAAAACAAAAAGCATTGATCAAAAGATCAATACTTTAGTTGAATAAATCGAATTGGTTTTAATGGAGCTGGCGGGAGTCGCTTAAATGCTCATAAATCAATATCTAAAGTATTTTGAATGCTATATTGAATGCTATTGAGCTAAAAATCAATGAACTCGTTGAACTTATTCGCTAGTTTTTCTTT
>NZ_BAAFRV010000012.1:0-71801 GCF_045862035.1 Enterococcus hailinensis
GTGAGTGATCACCGTACCGGTTCGATTCCGGTCCTCGGCATTAATTAAATACGCACCCGTAGCTCAATTGGATAGAGTACTTGACTACGAATCAAGGGGTTAGAGGTTCGAGTCCTCTCGGGTGCATTTTCGGGAAGTAGCTCAGCTTGGTAGAGTACTTGGTTTGGGACCAAGGTGTCGCAGGTTCGAATCCTGTCTTCCCGATATAAAATAATGGGGCCTTAGCTCAGCTGGGAGAGCGCCTGCTTTGCACGCAGGAGGTCAGCGGTTCGATCCCGCTAGGCTCCATTTTTATTAATAACGCGGTGTAGCTCAGCTGGCTAGAGCGTCCGGTTCATACCCGGGAGGTCGGGGGTTCGATCCCCTCCGCCGCGATTTCATTCGAGCCAGGGACCTTTAGCTCAGTTGGTTAGAGCAGACGGCTCATAACCGTCCGGTCGTAGGTTCGAGTCCTACAAGGTCCATAGTGACTCTTATATGGAGGATTACCCAAGTCCGGCTGAAGGGAACGGTCTTGAAAACCGTCAGGCGGGTAAAACCGTGCAAGGGTTCGAATCCCTTATCCTCCTTTTTAATAATATTATCGCGGGATGGAGCAGTCTGGTAGCTCGTCGGGCTCATAACCCGAAGGTCGTAGGTTCAAATCCTGCTCCCGCAATTAAAACTAAAAAATACGGTTCCGTGGTGTAGGGGTTAACATGCCTGCCTGTCACGCAGGAGATCGCGGGTTCAAATCCCGTCGGGACCGCTTCTTGGCTCGGTAGCTCAGTTGGTAGAGCAATGGATTGAAGCTCCATGTGTCGGCAGTTCGATTCTGTCCCGCGCCATCCCAAGTTGCGGGTGTAGTTTAGTGGTAAAACCACAGCCTTCCAAGCTGTTGTCGCGAGTTCGATTCTCGTCACCCGCTTCTTTTAGTTTTTTATTTGGGGCCTATAGCTCAGCTGGTTAGAGCGCACGCCTGATAAGCGTGAGGTCGATGGTTCGAGTCCATTTAGGCCCATTAAAATTATGGCCCGTTGGTCAAGCGGTTAAGACACCGCCCTTTCACGGCGGTAACACGGGTTCGAGTCCCGTACGGGTCATTATTTTTTACCGGAGGATTACCCAAGTCCGGCTGAAGGGAACGGTCTTGAAAACCGTCAGGCGGGTAAAACCGTGCAAGGGTTCGAATCCCTTATCCTCCTTTTTAATAATATTATCGCGGGATGGAGCAGTCTGGTAGCTCGTCGGGCTCATAACCCGAAGGTCGTAGGTTCAAATCCTGCTCCCGCAATTAAAAACTAAAACATGGTTCCGTGGTGTAGGGGTTAACATGCCTGCCTGTCACGCAGGAGATCGCGGGTTCAAATCCCGTCGGGACCGCCATGCGGGTGTAGTTTAGTGGTAAAACCACAGCCTTCCAAGCTGTTGTCGCGAGTTCGATTCTCGTCACCCGCTTTAGTTTTTATTTGGGGCCTATAGCTCAGCTGGTTAGAGCGCACGCCTGATAAGCGTGAGGTCGATGGTTCGAGTCCATTTAGGCCCATTAAAACTTTTTGGTTTTTGGGGAAGTACTCAAGTGGCTGAAGAGGCGCCCCTGCTAAGGGTGTAGGTCGGGAAACCGGCGCGAGGGTTCAAATCCCTCCTTCTCCGTTTTTTATATTTATTATCATGGCCCGTTGGTCAAGCGGTTAAGACACCGCCCTTTCACGGCGGTAACACGGGTTCGAGTCCCGTACGGGTCATAGTTGAGACGTTTTTGAACGTCTCTTTTTTTGTATTCAAAAATAATTTCCATAAATTTTCTGAATTATTAGTGGATTATTAGTGACAGGTGCTATTTTTCTGTTATAATCGATTCGTTGCAAGTTCCCGATAGGTTCTGGAAAAACCAGAGATTCCTTGTAACCGAATAAAATTAGGGGGAATATTTATAATGGAAGAACGTCGTTTATTTACATCAGAATCAGTTTCAGAAGGACATCCAGATAAAGTTGCTGACCAAATTAGTGATGCTATCTTAGATGCAATTTTAGAAAAGGATCCGAAAGCTCGTGTTGCATGTGAAACATCAGTGACTACTGGGCTTGTTTTAGTTTTTGGAGAAATCTCTACTACCGCTTATGTGGATATCCAAAAAGTTGTTCGTGAAACAATCAAGCGTATTGGTTATACAGAATCAAAATTTGGTTTTGATGGAGACAATGTCGCTGTTTTAGTAGCAATTGATGAACAATCTCCGGATATCGCTCAAGGTGTGGATGATGCTTTAGAAACACGTGATAAAGAAGAAGCAATTGAAGATATCGGTGCTGGAGACCAAGGCTTGATGTTTGGGTTTGCAGTAAATGAAACACCTGAATTAATGCCTTTACCTATTTCGTTGAGTCATCATTTGGTAAAACGTTTAGCAGATTTACGTAAATCTGGTGAAGTTGCTTATTTTGGACCAGATGCAAAATCTCAAGTAACAGTTGAGTATGATGAAAATGGTAAACCACAACGTGTTGATGCAGTTGTTATCAGTACACAACATAGTGATAAAGTTGATAACGAAACAATTCGTAAAGATGTCATGGAAAAAGTAATCAAACATGAAATTCCAGCTGAATTACTAGATGAAAAAACAAAATACTATATCAATCCAACTGGCCGTTTCGTTATTGGCGGACCTCAAGGAGATGCCGGTCTAACTGGCCGTAAAATCATTGTAGATACTTATGGTGGTTATTCTCGTCACGGTGGTGGTGCTTTCTCTGGGAAAGATGCAACTAAAGTAGACCGTTCTGCTTCTTATGCCGCTCGTTATATTGCTAAAAATATTGTAGCAGCTGGCTTAGCAGAAAAAGTGGAAGTTCAATTAGCTTACGCTATTGGCGTAGCTCAACCGGTTTCTATTTCAGTAAATACGTTCGGTACAGCAAAAGTTTCAGAGGAAGCGCTAATCGGAGCGATTCGCGAAAACTTTGATTTACGTCCTGCAGGTATTATTGAAATGCTAGATTTATTGCGTCCTATTTATAGCGATACAGCTGCTTACGGCCATTTCGGACGTACAGATGTTGATCTACCATGGGAACACACAGATAAAGTAGATGCATTGAAAGCTAGTTTGGATTTAAAATAAATCGTACAGACATAAAGTATTTATGGAGTTCACGAGGCGGTTTCTATTGATTTTTTGAATCAATAGAACCGTCTCTTTTTGTCAATTTTTGAATAAGGACATAAAAAAATTGAGAGTCATTTTGTATCAAGACGTGCTATGCTACACAAGACTATAAAAATTCGGAGGTAAAAATGAAACGAACAACAAATGTTAAGGTTGTAACGATAGGTATTTTTATAGCGACATTTATGTCAGCAATCGAGGGAACGATTGTAACGACAGCAATGCCAACGATCGTAGGTAGTTTACAAGGAATCGAAATCATGAATTGGGTATTTTCGATTTATTTATTGACCAGTGCTATGATTACACCGATTTATGGAAAATTGGCTGATAAAATTGGTCGGAAACCAATTTTTTTCATCGGGATTTTACTCTTTGTACTAGGATCAGCACTGTGCGGTTTTTCAAATGAGATGTTGACGCTGATTATTGCTAGAGGAATCCAGGGTTTAGGTGCAGGGGCAATCATGCCTGTTTCTTTGACGATCATAGCAGATCTTTATGATATTGATAAGCGAGCAAAGGTTTTAGGGTTAACGAGTGCAGCTTGGGGAATTGCCAGTGTTTTTGGTCCTTTGGCTGGAGGAGTGATCGTTGATACAGTAGGCTGGCATTGGATCTTCTTTATTAATGTTCCGATTGGCTTGGGATTAATCGGTTTATTAAAGTACTTTTTTATTGAAGAGAAAAAAAATTATCAAGCAAAAAAAATGGATATCTTAGGAAGTTTATTTTTAATGCTAACGCTATTG
This sequence comes from Enterococcus hailinensis, assembly GCF_045862035.1. NCBI lineage: Bacteria > Bacillati > Bacillota > Bacilli > Lactobacillales > Enterococcaceae > Enterococcus > Enterococcus hailinensis. The sequence goes on from NZ_BAAFRV010000012.1 coordinate 3,904, forward strand.
AGTTTATTGCTAGGTTTTCAACTTTTAGGAGATGAAGGCTTATCCGCAGCGGTCATTGGGCTATTTATTTTTAGTATTGTGGTCTTGTTCTTATTTATTTATACGGAGAAACGGGCAGAAGATCCCGTGATTGACTTGAATCTTTTTAGTAATCAGACGTTTGCTAGTGTCAACATCGTGGCGGCATTGATCAGTGGCTTCTTAATGAGTTTGGATGTTTATATTCCGATGTGGATGCAAGGCGTACTAGAAAAGTCTGCCGGCTTGGGTGGTTTAGTATTAGCTCCGCTGTCGATTGTCTGGATGTATGGTTCTTTCTTATCAGGACGCTTATTATTAAAGTATTCAGCGAAGCGAATCATAATACTGGGTCTATTGATTATTTTAATTGGCGGTGGCTCCTTGTTGTTCTTGCCGCAAGCCAGCCCATTTTGGTTGTTTTTTGTAATCATGGGAATTCTTGGGATTGGATATGGTTTGGCTGTAACAACTACGACTGTGGAAGCTCAGGCGAGTGTTTTGCAAGAAGAAATCGGCGTAGCCACTTCATTCAATACATTGTCTCGTACGATCGGACAAACAATTATGGTCTCAGTTTTTGGAATTATTTTGAATGTTTCTAATGGTCGTCAATTAGCTCAAGCAGGTATCACGGATACCACACTCATGAATCGTTTGATCAACCCGCACACGGCATTGCAAATCGAGCAAACACTACGAGATGAATTGCGGACCATTTTATTCAATAGTTTGCATTGGATTTATTTGGCTGGTCTACTGTTGATTGTGATTGCGCTATTGTTTAGTGTTTTATTTGGCAAACAATCAAAACGTGTTAAACTAAACGAACAATAAGAAAACTGGAGGATCAAAATAGATGGCTTTTTTACAAGTAAATGTCTATTCAAATGTGTTGCAAATGGAAGTGGCAATGAATGTGATCTTACCACAGACAACGCATAAAAAAATAGGGACAGAAACAATCGGTATTACCGATGATATACCCGTACTTTATTTATTACATGGGATGGGCGGAAATCATAGCGTTTGGGAGCGTCGGACATCGATCGAGCGCTATGTTGCAGAGTATCAAATGGCAGTAGTCATGCCCTCAACAGACTTAGCTTTTTATACTGATACTACGTATGATATGAATTATTGGACGTTTGTAGCAGAAGAATTACCGGAAATAGTTCATGAACTATTCCCACAAATCACTAAAAAGCGTGAAAAAACATTTGCAGCAGGGCTATCGATGGGTGGCTATGGTGCTTTGAAATTAGGCTTAGCAAAACCCGAAAATTTTGCGGCGGTCGCTTCTCTGTCTGGTGCTGTAGTTTTAGCAGATATCAAGAGTTTGTTGTTGGTGCGAAATGAAGCCTACTGGCAAGGAATCTTTGGGCCATTGGATCAATTGCAAGGTTCTAAAAATGACCCGCTTTATCTATTAGAAGAATTAGTCAAAAGCGGCAAAGAAGCCCCGCGCTTTTTCTTAGCTTGTGGAACAGAAGACGATCTATATCCTGCCAGTCAATACATGGCGCACAAACTAGAACAGAACCAATTAGATGTCACCTTTGAAGAAGGTCCTGGAAAGCATGATTGGATCTTTTGGGATGCTTGGATTCAACGTGTATTGGAATGGTTTAATGAAAAGAACAGCTGACCTGAAGGTCAGCTGTTCTTTTTCTCTACGCATAATAAAATCGGCGGCGTATTCTTTTGATTGATAAATTGATAACTCAATACATTATAAGCTTCTTGCGGCAATGCTTGACAAAAATCGAGGACTTCATTTTTTTCTGTCTCACCGCCAGCATGACCGTAATAGATCACAACGATCATTCGGCCGCCAACAGTCAAGCGTTTTAAAATTGCTCCCATCGCTTGCTTAGTTGTTTCTGGTAACGTGATAATCTGTTTATCACTTTTAGGTAGATAGCCTAAATTAAAAATTGCGGCTTTGATCGGTTGATCGATGGAAATTTTTTCATCGATCGTTTCATGGCCCGCTAGAAATAATGTCGCTTGTTGATCAGCAGCAGCTAATCGTGTTTGGGTATTTTTTAAAGCTTGCTCTTGAATATCAAAGGCATAGACTTGGCCGCTTTTTCCGACCAATTCCGTTAGAAAAAGGGTATCATTTCCATTGCCCATAGTCGCATCGATCACATGATCGCCTTCGATAACGACTTCTTTTAAGAGTTGATGGCTAAAGCGTAAGGAGGTGAGCAGCATAGCCAGCGTCCTTTCTAATATCAAACTTGCCTTGATAGGAATCTCGTTGGATCAATTCTTGATCGATCGCATTCAAGACTTCCCATTTTTTTAAGCTCCACATAGGTCCAACTAAAGAATCCCAAGGTGCATCCCCAGTTAAGCGATGGATGATGATGTCTTGAGGAATCATTTCTAATTGATCGCAGATCACAGAAACGTAATCTTCTTTGGTCATCAGTTGCAAACGACCTTCAGCGTAATCACGTAACATTTTAGTATTACGCATCAGATGCATTAAATGAAGTTTGATTCCTTGGATATCAGAATCTAAAATAGTACGGCGAACATTTTCCCGCATCATCTCTAGCGATTCTCCAGGCAAACCATTGATTAAATGCGTGCAGACATTGATATTATGTTTGCGCAGGCGAGCGACCGCATCGACATAGGTTCCATAATCATGTGCTCGATTGATCGAATTACTTGTTTCCTCATAGGTTGTTTGCAAGCCTAATTCAACCCAAAGGTATAAGCGTTGATTCAATTCAGCTAAATAATCGACCACTTCTGGCGGTAAACAGTCAGGTCGTGTGCCGACGGAAAGTCCAACAACACCTGGAAGATTGACGACTTGTTCGAAACGCTCGCGAATCACTTCAACCGGTGCATGAGTATTTGTGAAATTTTGGAAATAGACGATATATTGTTCAACATGCGGCCATTTTTGATGCATCATATCGATTTCTTTATGAAATTGCTGTGGTAACGGATCGCTAGGAGCTACAATCATGTCGCCTGAGCCTGAAACACTACAGAAGGTACAACCGCCATGAGCCACAGTACCGTCACGGTTTGGACAGTCAAAGCCGCCGTCTACCGGGACTTTAAAGATTTTCCCACCAAATTCTTGGCGTAAAGCATAATTCCAAGAATGGTAACGTTTGTTTTCATCATCGCTATAAGTAAAGGTCATTTGTTTCTCCTAATTGCTTTTAAATCGTAAGCTAATTTTTTTTGTTGGTAATAAGGATAGGTGAAAAATAGCCAGCTGCTGCCTAAAAGCATCCCTGCTAAGACATCGCTAGGATAATGGACGCCTAAGTAGATACGGCTGATCATGATACTAAAAATCAATAATCCTAAAATGATTTGTCCAATCAAGCGAGGAGTCTTTTCTTTGATAAACAAAGGCAACACAAAGATCAACGTTCCATAAAGCAAGGTGCTGGCAGTCGAGTGTCCACTGGGGAAACTAAAACTGTGTTCGGTGACCATATGGGTAAGAACGGTAGGTCGCTCACGTTGGAAAAAGATTTTTAGTAAATGATTTAACGCGCCGCTGATCAAAACCATTCCCGCGCCTAACCATAGTGCAGTGATCTTTTGTTTATTAAAATAAAACAAACCGACAAAAACGATTGATAATAAGACGATCGTAATCGGATTGGCAAATTTTGTCACCCATAAAAAGTAACCGTTCATCTGCGGATATAAACGGTGGACCCCATGAATGATCGAGTGGTCAAAACCGGATAACGTATCGGGATAAAATCGGACGATGTAACAGAGCACTGCAAAAAACAGCAAAGTGAAACTTCCGATTAAATGATAGAGCGATTTATTTTTCATGATTCTACACAATTCATCCTTTCTATAACCGGAATCATTATATCATGTTTACTTAGCAGTACAATTCTTTCAATGGATTCTTAAAGGGAATTCAATTGAATTCTAGATAGTAATCTGCTAAGATGAAGTTACTTTAATATTTATTTGCCTAGAAGAGGAGTAGTAGAAAGAAACGCATTTCAGAGAGCCCACGGTGCTGAGAGTGTGGTATGCGAGAACTTCGAACTTACCTTGGAGCATGATCGAATGATCCGGTTAGAGACCGTTATTTCTGTTGAGTTCTGCCAGTGTGCAGATAAAGATAGGTGGTACCACGTTGATAACGTCCTATAAAAGTTGTTTTGAACTTTTGTAGGGCTTTTTTTGTTTCATTGAAGAAATGCAGTAAGGAACTAGTGTAAATTTTGTTACATCATCATTCTTTCGGGGATGATAAAAAATAAAAGATTAGGCTTATAGGAGGCGCAACATGAGTTACGATCACAAAGCGATTGAAAAAAAATGGCAAAAATATTGGGCAAGCCACAATACATTCAATACCCAAGATGACCCAGAAAAACCAAAATTCTATGCATTAGATATGTTTCCATACCCATCTGGTCAAGGATTACATGTAGGACATCCGGAAGGCTACACAGCAACAGATGTCATCTCACGGATGAAACGATCACAAGGTTATAATGTTTTACACCCAATGGGTTGGGATGCATTTGGTCTGCCAGCAGAACAATATGCTTTAGATACAGGAAATGATCCTGCAGAATTTACTCAAAAAAATATTGAAACATTCAAACGTCAAATCAATTCATTAGGCTTCAGTTACGATTGGAATCGTGAATTAAATACGACAGATCCTGAATACTATAAATGGACACAATGGATCTTTGAACAAATGTATGAAAAAGGTTTAGCTTATGAAGCGGAAGTTCCAGTCAACTGGGTGCCAGAATTAGGAACGGTTATCTCAAACGAAGAAGTCATCGACGGCAAGAGCGAACGTGGCGGCTACGACGTTATCCGCAAACCAATGCGTCAATGGATGTTAAAAATCACGGCTTATGCAGATCGCTTATTAGATGATCTAGAAACAGTGGATTGGCCTGAAAGTATCAAAGAAATGCAACGCAACTGGATCGGCCGTTCAATCGGTGCAAATGTCAGCTTCAAGATTGAGGGTAGTGAAGAAAGCTTTACGGTTTTCACAACACGTCCAGATACATTGTTTGGTGCGACGTATGCCGTATTAGCGCCAGAATTAGACTTGGTACAAAAAATCACAACGCCGGAACAAAAAGCGGCCATTGATGCTTACATCGAAGAAGCTTCTAAAAAATCAGATTTAAACCGGACAGATTTAGCAAAAGAAAAAACCGGTGTCTTCACTGGGGCTTATGCGCTCAATCCAGCTAACGGAAATAAAATGCCGATTTGGATCGGCGATTACGTCTTAGCATCTTACGGTACTGGTGCTATCATGGCGGTACCTGCCCATGATGAACGTGATTACGAATTTGCTAAAACTTTCGAATTACCAATCGTACCGGTTGTAGAAGGCGGCGATATTGAAAATGAAGCCTTCACAGGTGATGGTCCACATATTAATTCAGAATTTTTAGATGGTTTAGGTAAACAAGAAGCAATTGATAAAATGGTTTCTTGGTTAGACGAACATCAATGTGGTAAAAAAGAAGTAAGTTACCGTTTAAGAGACTGGTTATTCTCTCGTCAACGTTACTGGGGTGAACCAATTCCTGTGATCCATTGGGAAGACGGCACAACTGGTTTAGTTCCTGATTATGAATTGCCATTAGAATTGCCAAAAACAACAGATATCAAGCCTAGTGGAACAGGTGAATCACCACTAGCAAATATCGAAGATTGGGTAAATGTTGTTGATCCAGTTACTGGTAAAAAAGGTCGTCGTGAAACGAATACGATGCCGCAATGGGCTGGTAGTTCATGGTACTATTTACGCTTTATTGATCCGCATAATAAAGAAGCTTTAGCAGATTACGAAAAATTGAAACGTTGGTTACCAGTGGATCTTTATATCGGTGGTGCTGAGCATGCTGTGCTTCATTTATTATATGTTCGTTTCTGGCATAAATTCTTATATGATATCGGTGTGGTTCCAACAAATGAACCGTTCCAAAAATTATATAACCAAGGAATGATTTTAGGGCAAAGTTTCCGTGATAGCCGCGGTGCTCTTGTACCAACCAATAAAGTTGAAAAACGTGATGGTAAATGGTACAGCATCGAAACGGGTGAAGAATTAGAAGAAGCTCCAGCAAAAATGAGTAAATCATTGAAAAATGTCGTAAACCCTGACGATGTGGTAGAACAGTACGGTGCAGATACATTGCGGATGTATGAAATGTTTATGGGTCCATTAGATGCATCGATCGCTTGGAGTGAAAATGGCTTAGAAGGTTCGCGCAAATTCTTAGATCGTGTATGGCGTCTGATCGTAGACGAAGATGGAAAAATGCGTGACCACATTACCAACATCAACGATGGTTCATTGACGAAAGTCTATAATCAAACCGTCAAAAAAGTCACAGAAGATATGGAACAGCTGCATTTGAATACCGCCATCTCACAAATGATGGTCTTCGTGAATGAAGCGTATAAAGTTGAAGCGTTGACCTATGAATATGTGGAAGGTTTTGTTCAATTATTAGCACCGATCGCTCCACATATTTCAGAAGAATTATGGGCGATTTTAGGTCATGATGAAGATATCTCGTATGTTTCATGGCCAACTTATGATGAAGAGGCTCTGATTGAAAATGAAATCGAAGTGATCTTGCAAGTCAATGGCAAGGTGCGTTCGAAAGTAATGGTTGCTATTGATCTAGCAAAAGATGAGCTAGAAAAAATTGCTCTGGCAGATGAACACATCCAACGCAATATCGAAGGAAAAACGATTCGTAAAGTGATCGTGGTTCCTAATAAATTAGTGAATATCGTAGCTAATTAAAAAAAATAAAAGAGGTTGGAACAAAAGTATTCGCTACTTTTGTTCCAACCTCTTTTTACTAGTCTTTTATAAACAATTCAGCTAAATGATAATCACCTTCATAAGGAAGGTTCTCACCATTAACGGTCATGTATTTATCTGTTCCTTTACCAGCTAAAATAATCGCATCATTTGGACCGGCGGATTGGATCGCTTGTTGGATCGCTTGTTTGCGATCTTTTTCAAAGTGGACCTGTACCTGATCATTCTGGATTCCTTGTTGAATTTCAGTCGCAATTTTTTGGGGATTTTCGTAATTGGGATCATCGCTTGTCAAGATGGCAACATCTGCGTATTCGCCGATGGCTTGTCCAAGCCCTGCTCGGCGAGACTCGGCTTTATTTCCTGTTGAACCTGTTATGACTAAGATTTCACCAGCAGGGTGTTGTTCTTTAGCAAATGCAAGTAACGATTTCATACTTAAATAATTATGAGCGTAATCGACATAGATGTGTGCGCCGTTTGGTTTCAATAATAAATTCATGCGTCCTGGGACCAATGCTTCGGCTAAACCTTGTTGACCAGCTGTTTGGTCTGCGCCGACCAAGGCACTAGCAATCAATGCAGCTGCAGCATTTTCTTTATTGAAATCACCAGCTAATAATATCTCGTACGTACCATTGAGCATCAAACTATCTTTAGCACCGGTTAGTGAAAAGGCTAGAGGATGTTCCAACGGCTTCACTTGATAATCTGCTTCAACCTTGTTGCCATAGGTGATTACTGGAATCTTTTTAGCTTTTGCTAATTCGCTTAATAAATCAAAATGATCGATTTCATGATGTAAGATCATTTGGCGTGAGTTGGCTACCAACTGACGTTTGCAATAAAAATAATCTTCGAATGTCGGATGTTCGATCGGTCCGATATGATCGGGTGAGATATTTAGAAAGATCCCGACATCAAAAGTCAGGCCGTAAACACGTGCGACTTTATAGGCTTGCGAAGAAACTTCCATCACTAAGTGTGTCATACCATTTGTGACTGCTTCTGCCATCATACGGTACAAGTCTAAAGACTCAGGAGTGGTTAATTTAGATTTGAAAAAAGTGACTCCATCTAAAGTAGTGTTCAAAGTAGACAGCAAAGCCGTTTTTTGCTGGGTCGTGATATCTAAGATTTTTTTAGTGAAGTACGCAACAGTCGTTTTTCCTTTAGTTCCCGTGATACCGATCAGTTTTAGTTTATTTTGCGGATAGTCATAAAAAGCCATACTTAAAACAGCTAGAGCTTTACGGATATCTGTTACGATAATCGCTAACGCTGCATCGACTTCGTAAGGCTGTTCGGCAATGTAGCAAGCTAGACCTGTTTGTAGTGCTTGTTCCAAGTAACGTACTTGGAAATTATTTCCTTTACAGAAAAAAAGTGTGTCAGCATCTGCTTCACGAGAGTCATAAGAAAGTTTGTGGAAATTTTTTTCAAAAGGAGCAGCTAGACTCCAACGATCAGGCGTGATAAACTCACGCAATAAGTTTTCTTTTTCAAGGATTTGTTGAATTTGGGTAAGTGTCAGCATGTGATAGAGACCTCCATAATATTGTCTAGGCTATTATAGCATAGCTTTATAAATGGTAGGAAAACTAAGAAAAGAGTGATTGTCAGAAAACGTTTTTAGCTTTACTATTAGAGTAGTAATTTTGTAGGAGGAGATCATGAGAGAAACACGACCAAGTGACCTGAGTTATCAGGAAAAAATGATCCAAGGTTCAGCCTGGCTGACTGTAGGAAATATCTTTTCACGCTTACTAGGAGCTGTTTACATCATTCCTTGGTATGCCTGGATGGGTGAAAATGCTCGAGCGGCTAATGGGCTGTTTAATATGGGGTATACGTTTTATGCATTGTTCATGATGATTTCTACTGCTGGACTGCCCGGGGCAATCGCGAAACAGATTGCTCGTTACAATTCCAAAGGTGAATACCAGACAAGTCGTCGATTATTCATTAAAGCGCTCCAAGCCACAGCACTTTTAGGGATTCTTTTTGGCGGGCTGATGTTTTTTACTGCTCCTTTTTTAGCTAGTCTATCTGGTGGTGGTCAACAGCTGATCCCAGTGATCCGTGCATTGAGTATCGCAGTGATTGCTTTTCCTTGTATGAGTGTCTTGCGCGGCTATTTTCAAGGGCAACAAGATATGCGGCCTTCCGCCGTTTCTCAAGTGGTTGAACAAGCGATTCGGGTCTTTTATATGTTATTGAGTGTTTTTATTATCATGAAAGTTCAACATGGTGAATATTTAGCTGCGGTGATCCAGTCAACATTTGCTGCTGCAGTGGGAATGATCGGCTCGTATGGTGTTTTACTTTTTTATTGGTTCAAAGACAAAAAACGCAGTGATCTTCAATTGAACTACAGTTTAAATAAAGTAACCATCGATACAAAAAAATTATTATTAGAAACAATTAGACAAGCAATTCCATTTATATTATTAGGTGGGGGCATCACTTTCTATAAGTTGATCGACCAAGTAACTTTTATCCATACTATGGCAGCAAATACTAATTATAGCCACCGACAATTAGTCGATCTTTATGCTTTGTTCAGTGCAAATCCGGATAAGTTGACAATGGTCGTCGTGGCGTTAGGAACCTCATTAGCACTTACTAGTTTACCGATGTTGACAGAGTTATTTACATTAAGGCGGCGACCTGAATTAGGAAAATTAGTAAATACCAATATTCAATTGTTCGCATTTATCATGTTTCCAGCAATAGCTGGAATGATTTTACTGGCGTATCCACTCAACACACTTTTTTATACACCAGATGTACTGGGCAGTCGAATCTTAGTGGTAGCTTGCTGGGCGGGATTTGCTTCAGCTTTGTTTATGATGCTGTCGACTACACTTCAAGGTATTTCACACAGCCGCATTGCAGTAAGGTATTGGCTGTTTGGCTTAGCTTTTAAAGCGATTATCCAACTTCCGTTGATCAAATTATTTGAAGTATATGGACCGTTGATTGCTACCTTTATGGGCTTAGCTTTAACATGTGGATTGTGTTTATGGAAACTTCGAAGAGTCGTTCATGCAAACTATCAATTAGCGTTTAGACGTTGTCTTTTAATCGCGTTGCTTACAGTAATCATGCTAGTAGCGGCATTGATCGTTCGCCAGATAAGTTATATTGTATTAGATCCTACTTCTAGGATCCAAGCCATGCTGATTTGTGTTCTTACCGCAGGAGCTGGCGGTTTTGTTTATCTTAGCCTGAGTTTGAAACTTCGATTAGCTGATAAATTGATTGGACCGCAAGCGCTGAAGTGGCGCCGACGCTTACGAATTAAATAAAAAAAACTTCTGCTTTTTTAGCAGAAGTTTTTTTAACCCATAAATGGAATCGATCTATACAATTATTTAGCCAAAATTCTTCAGAAAAAATAGAGAGTCTTTATTAAGTTTCTTTACAAAAAGATTTCAATGTTTCTAAAAGTAATTTTTGTAATACAAATATAAAACAGTTACATTTTATTTTAACCCTGCTATAAAAGGGTTTTTAAAAATATGAATGAATATTATATATTTCAAAGTAACACACAAACGCTAGTTTTGTTACATTGTTTCATATTATTGTAATGTATTGTCACAGTAATATTACCCATGAAATACAAAAGGATGGTAAAGTAACTCTCGTAGTCAAAAGGACAGAAGAAAAAGAGACAAAACAATCGGAGGAATTTATATAATGAAATTAGGGAAAACACTTCTTTTTAGTACAGTATTAGCAGCAGGTGCAGGTCTAGCGATGGGAGCTACGGATGCACACGCATCAGAAACTTATACTGTTCAATCAGGAGATACTTTATCAAAGATTTCTCATAAGTTTGCTGGTAATGATAGTTTAGTAAGTTCAATTGCGAAAGCAAATAAAATTTCTAACGTAAACATGATTTTTGCTGGTCAAGAATTGACCATTAATGGTGATACAAAAGCAGCGACAACTTCTACTGAAGCGTCAGCTCCAGTTCAAGAAACTACAACACAAACAACGACAGTTCAAGAAACAGCTCCAGCAGCGACAACTACTGTCACTGAAACACCAGCTGCAACAACTTCTACTGAAACAACAACAGCTACTACAGCGGCAACAACTTCTTCAGCTAAAGAATGGATTGCTCAAAAAGAATCTGGTGGTTCTTATTCTGCATCAAACGGCCAATATGTTGGACGTTACCAATTATCAGCTTCATACTTGAATGGTGATTATTCTGAATCAAACCAAGAACGTGTAGCAGATCAATACGTAACTTCTCGTTATGGTTCATGGGAAGGCGCTCAAGCTTTCTGGCAAGCAAACGGTTGGTACTAAGAAAATAAATATTTTTAAGCCGAGATCCTTGGATCTTGGCTTTTTTTGTTGTGAAAAGTGGAATTTATTAAAAAAGAACAAAAAAAGTGTTGACACGAGGAGTAAATAGTGTGATTATAGTGAACAAATAATAAAGCTTTGAAGAGAAGAGTAACTGATAAGTCATAAGCACAGAGAACCCGGTCGGTGGAAAAGGGGATTGTAAACGTCAGTGAAGATGAGCTCTGAGCTATTTGGCTCGTTCACGCGAACCAAACGGGAAGTGACCGATATATCACCGGGTATCAACAGGTACCGATGAGGCATTATTCGTAAGAATAATGTAAATGAGGGTGGTAGCGCGAAAACATTCGTCCCTTTATCTATTGCAAAAGCAGTAGGTAAAGGGATGGATGTTTTTTTTGTTTCATCGCCTTTTCTTTAAAGCTAAAATTGGAGGAAATTTATTATGACAAAACGTACAACATCACCATTCGCATATGATATCGTAGGAAGTTTTTTACGACCTGAAAAATTAAAAACAGCCCGGACCGCTTTTGAAGCTGGAGAAGTAGACCGCGCATATTTAACGAAAATCGAAGATGAAGCGATTATTGATCTAATTAAAAAAGAGGAAGCTGCGGGGTTAAGAGCTGTGACTGATGGAGAATTTCGTCGTAGCTGGTGGCACCTGGATTTCTTTTGGGGGCTGCAAGGAATTGAATTTTATATTCCTGAACATGGTTATTTCTTTCACGGAGAGGAAACACGACCGGGGACAGTGATCGTTACAGGAAAAGTTTCTGGTGAAAATCATCCTTTCGTTGAACATTTTAAATTTACGCAAGCACATGTTAGTGAAGGAATAGAAGTGAAACAAACGATTCCTGCACCAGCACAGATTCTCGTGGAATTGTTACGACCTGATGTAATTGGAAAAGTTCGCGAGGTTTATCCAACGAATGAAGAATTGATTGCTGATATTGTTCAAGCGTATCGACAAGTACTCGCGGATCTCTATACAGCCGGTGCTCGAACGATCCAATTAGATGATTGTACTTGGGGTGTCTTGGTTGCACCATTGCCGGAAGGCTTTATCAGTGAAGAAGATAAAGATGAAAAAGAAGTACGTAAAGAATTAGCACAATTATATCTAACAATCAATAACGCTGTTCTAGCAGACCAACCAGCAGACCTAACATTGAATACACATGTTTGCCGAGGTAATTATCACTCAACGTGGGCAGCAGCTGGCGGGTATGACGATGTAGCAGATCCATTATTCACTTCGGAAAATGTGACTGCCTATTATTTAGAATACGATACGGATCGTTCTGGTGGGTTTGAACCTTTAGCAAAAGTCAGCGGTGATAAAAAAGTTGTCTTGGGGTTGATCACTTCGAAAGATGGTGAGTTAGAAGATCGGAAACAAGTAATCAATCGGATCAAAGAAGCAGCTCAGTATATTCCGTTAGATCGTTTATCTTTGAGTCCTCAATGTGGTTTTGCTTCAACGGAAGAGGGAAATATTTTGACGGAAGAGCAACAGTGGAAAAAAATTGCTTTGATCAAAAACATCGCCGAAGAGGTTTGGCCAGAAAAGTAGGGATAAAACGATGGTGGAAAATAAACAACCTGTGATCGAATTACAAGAGGCTGTTGTAACGTTTGAACGTAATAACAGTAAAATTACAGCTGTCGATCATGTTTCGCTGACAATTGATCGCGGAGAAATCTATGGCATTATTGGTTATTCGGGGGCTGGAAAAAGTACACTGATTCGTTTAGTTAATCATCTGCAAGTTCCGACCGCGGGAAAAGTACTCGTAAATCAGCAAGACTTAGCTGGGTTAACTAAACATCAATTTCAGCAAGCACGAAAAAAAATCGGAATGATCTTTCAGCATTTCAATTTGATGAATTCGCGAACGATTTTAAATAATGTTGAGTTTCCGTTATTAGGCGAGAAGTTAAGCAAAAATGAGCGGCGCGAAAAAGCATTGGCTCTATTGAAACTCGTTGAATTAGAAGAGTTAGCAGATGCTTTTCCAGATCAGCTTTCTGGCGGTCAGAAGCAACGTGTCGCGATTGCTCGAGCCTTAGCTAATAATCCTGATATCTTAGTGAGCGATGAAGCAACGAGCGCTTTAGATCCGAAAACAACATTGTCGATTTTAAAATTATTGCAGCGGTTAAATCAACAATTGGGCCTGACGATCGTATTGATCACACATGAGATCCAGGTCATCCAAACGATTTGTCATCGGGTGGGCGTGATGGAAGCAGGAAAAATTATCGAGCAAGGCAAAGTAGCAGAAGTATTCAGACATCCTAAAGAACGCCTAACTGAAGAATTTATTGATACATCGATCAATGTTCAAGAAGCACTAAGCCGGATCCAACAAAAACGTTTAGATAATTTGTTCTTGCTAAAATTCATTGGTGAAACGACCAATCAAGCCGTGGTAACTGAAATGGCGCAAAAATATGCACTTTCAGCCAATATCCTTTTTGCAAATGTTGATCAATTCGATGATCTGACTGTTGGTGTAATGATATTGGCATTGAACGGCCCTGAGGTCGCTGGCGGTGTCGAGTACTTACGAGAACAAGGAGTGAGAGTAGAAGAAATAGCGAAGAGGGTGAAACAAGCATGAGTCAACTATTTCCCAATGTGATTGCGATGCAGGCAGATATCTGGCAAGCCACATTAGAGACGATCTACATGACAATTGCGTCAGCAGTGATCGCTGGAGTACTAGGTTTATTGACGGGGTTAGTTTTAGTTGTGACTCAGCCCGGTGGGATTGCTGAAGATCGTCCTTTTTATAGTATTTTAGATAAAATCGTCAATCTTTTACGGAGCATCCCATTCATTATTTTGTTAGCAGTGATTTCTCCACTGACTAGTTTTCTAGTGGGTACGACGGTCGGTACAACAGCAGCACTCGTTCCGTTAGTGATTGGGATCTTTCCATTCTATGCGCGGCAAGTCCAATTGGCTTTACAAGAAGTAGGAACTGGCGTTGTCGAAGCGGCTCAGTCGATGGGCTTGAGCAATCAAGAAATTATTTTCCGTGTCTATTTACGTGAAGGCTTAGCAGATATCATCCGTGTTTCAACACTGACCGTCATCAGCTTAGTCGGTTTGACCACGATGGCCGGTGCTGTCGGTGCGGGCGGATTAGGAAATGTGGCGATCAGTATTGGCTATGCTCGCTTTCAAAATGACGTGACGTTTGTATGTATGATCATCTTATTAGTATTAGTATTTGTTATTCAATTTATAGGCGATCGTTTAGCCGATCGATTTATCAAATTTTAAAGTTAGAAAACAAAGGAGATGTAACATGAAAAAAATAATTGCTTTATTGGGTGTCATCATCGTATTAGGTGTTGTTGGATTTGGCGTACACAGTGTGAGCCACTCACAGAAAAAGGAATCCAATACGATCGTCATCGGATCGCAAGGATCTGATTTTCAAATTTGGCAGTATATCGCCAAAAGTGCAGAAGCTAAAAAAGCTGGTCTAACAATAGAAGTAAAACAAATTACAGACGGTGTTCAATTAAACAAAGCTACTGCAGATGGCAGTGTCGATGTAAATGCATTTCAATCGTATTCATACTTCAATGCTTACAATCAACAAAACAGTAAAAAGAAACTAGCAGCTTTAGGCACCACGTATTTGGAACCATTAGGAATCTATTCAGATAAATATGATTCGATCGAAGCGATTCCAGCTGGTTCGACGATCGCGCTCGCTAATAATCCTGCAAATACAGCACGTGGCTTACTTTTATTACAAAAAGCAGGCCTGATCACATTGAGTGATGATTTCGATGCCTTGAGTGGAGTAGAAAAAATTACTGAAAATCCTAAAAATTTAGTCTTTAAGCAAATCGATGATACGACTGGTCCACGTGTTTTGAAATCGGTGGATGCTGTCTTGATTTCAAATACAGTAGCTTTGGATGGTGGCTTGAATGTACTGGAAGATTCATTATTTCATGAAGAGGTTAATCAAACGACTAAAAATAATATCAATATCCTTGCCACAGCAGAAGATAATAAAGACAACGCTAATTTTAAAAAATTGGTGAAGTTGTATCATAATAAAACGATCCAAAAATATATCAGTAAAGAATTTGGCGGAACTAAAATCGAAGTCGATAAACCGCTAAGTTATTTAGAAAAATAAAGAGGAGTGTTTCAATAATGGCAGAAGTAGAAAGTTTTACCTTAGATCACACAAAAGTAAAGGCACCATACGTACGTTTGATTACAAAAGAAGAGGGTCCTAAAGGCGATGTTCTGACAAATTTTGATTTACGTTTTGTTCAGCCTAATGAAAATGCAATTCCGACAGCTGGATTGCATACGATCGAACATTTATTAGCAGATCTTTTACGCGATCGTTTAGACGGAGTGATTGATTGTTCACCATTTGGTTGCCGAACGGGGTTCCATTTGATTGTCTGGGGAGAACCCACGGCTCATCAAGTAGCTGTTGCTTTGAAAGAATCGTTAGAACAAATTGCTGAAAAAACTGAGTGGAAAGATGTTCAAGGAACAGATATCATCAGTTGCGGAAATTATCGGGACCATTCACTATTCTCTGCTAAGGAGTGGTCAAAGAAAGTTGTAGCTGAAGGTATCAGCGATGATGCATTTGAACGTCATTTGGTTTAGGTGATGACGATGTTTCCAGAGTTAAAGCAAAAAGTCGTTTTAGTCATCGGCAGTAGTCAAGGAATCGGTAAAGCTGTAGTGGATACCTTTTTAGCGAATCAAGCAATCGTGATCGCAGCGGATATTATTTATACTGCTTCACCGCTTGAGATAACCGAGAATCCACAGTATTATCAAGTCAAATTAGATATCAGTAGAGAAGTTGAGATTGCTGAATTGAATCAGCAATTGATTGAAAAACAATTGATTCCAGATATATTAGTGGATGTTGCTGGAATTTCGACGATGGATTTTTTAGTTGAAAGTCAAACGAGCGATTTTGATAAGACTTTTCAAGTCAATACACGCGGAGCTTACTTAGCTTTAAAATACTTTACTAAGACTATGATCGACCATCAGAAGCAAGGACGAGTGATCGTGATTGCTTCTCAAGCAGGTAAAAATGGCTATCGTGGAATGGCTGCGTATGTTGCCTCTAAACATGCGGTCTTGGGATTAGTGAAGACCTTGGCGATCGAAACGGCAGCCAATCAAATTTTAGTAAATGCGGTATGTCCAGGAATCATTGAAACTGAGATGAAACAGCGGGAGCGAGTGGAAGGCGGAACTTTGCGGGGGATGAGTGCAGAAGCTGTAAGGCAAGAAGATATCAGTCAAGTCCCGTTAGGTCGAACAGGAACGCCGCAAGACGTAGCAAATGTTGTTTTATTTTTAGCAAGTCCATTAGCTAGTTATATGACGGGGCAGTCAATCAATGTTACAGGCGGAATGACGATGCATTAAAAAAACAGTACAGCATAATTGCTGTACTGTTTTTTTACCATAATCCAGGAAGTGCTCGAACCGAAATCGATTGACCGGTAAAAGGATGATCAAGATTTAACTCATAGGCATGAAGCATCAAGCGACCTTTGGGATGTTTACTATATAATGGATCTCCAACTAGTGGGTGTCCGATACTTGCAAGATGTACTCGAATTTGATGGGTACGACCTGTTTCAAGTTGGCAGAATATGGCACTTTGATTGGACTTAACGGCTATATCTTTAGCCACTGTCACGTGAGTGATCGCTGGTTTGCCATTTTTATTATCAATACGGCGCTTTTGTCGATCATGTCGATCGCGACCGATTTTTTGATTGATTGTTCGCTCTTGAGTTAGCAAGCCATGGACGAGTGCTTGGTAGCGACGATAGATGTTCTTTTGTTCCAATAAATGTCCTAAGATGGGTAAGACGAAAGGATTTTTAGCAAATAAAATCGCTCCGCTTGTGTCTTGATCCAAACGATGAACAACATGGGGCTGTGTCTCTGGTGCTAGATAATCAGCCAAATGATTTAATAAGGTGTCTTGTTCTTCTGGTTGATTCGGATGGGTCTTCATTCCGTATGGCTTATTGACGATAATCAAATGTTCATCTTCATATAAAACGTCGATTTTTGAGGCATTTCCTAAACGAATCGCTCGTTTAGGGTAGTCGCTCGTTTCTAGCATAATAGTGATAGTATCACCGGCTTTGACTAGGGAGTGAAAAGGTCGGGCTTCGCCATTAACTAAGATCCCTTTTCGTGTTCGGATAAAATGACGAATTTTTCTAGGAACAAACCATTTATTTTCTAATAAATCTTGGATGCTCATCTCAGAAAAATTGAGGGGTAAAGTAATCGTAAATTTCATATAGTAACTCCTAGGATTGATTTTATTGAATAGCTAACGAGAAAATTTCATCGAGTTTATTGTAGCACTTTTAACGGATATTTAAGAAAAAAATTAGTCTTTCCTTGAGAAGCCATGCTAGAATACTACCATATGTGTATCGGTCTTTAGACCCACGCAGTATCACTGTGTTTTATGGTACACTGTGTCTGAATTTTTTTATAGAATGGAGACCAGAGAATGGATTTTCAGGAAATTTGGCGCAAGATAAAAAGTGGAGCGAAAGCGTTTTGGCTGTGGATCAAACCCTATTTGCTTCGTTTTCATCAATGGCGCAAACGAATTTGGAAAAAATATCATGTGAATAAAATCGTATTGCTACTCGCACTTGTCGGTATTTTAGTAATGAGTGTTTACTTATTCATCTTAGCGAAATCTGTCGATGTAGAAACGTTGCAATCTAGTCTGAAACAATCAACGGTCATCTATGATGAAAAGAATGAACAAGCAGGAACTCTTTATGGCCAAAAAGGCACCTATGCAGAAAGTGACCAAATCTCACAAAATTTGAAAGATGCCGTTGTTTCGACAGAAGATCGGAATTTTTATAGTCATCATGGTTTCGACATCAAAGGGATTGGTCGTGCAGCACTGGGCTTAGTGACGTCGGGCCACATCACTGGTGGTGGGAGTACGATCACTCAGCAATTAGCCAAAAATGCTTATTTAAGTTTAGATCAGACGCTAGAACGTAAAGCTAAAGAAATTTTCATGGCGATCGAAATCGAAAAAAAATATGATAAAGACCAAATTTTGACGATGTATCTAAACAATGCTTATTTTGGTAATGGTGTCTGGGGCGTACAAGATGCCGCGCACAAATATTTTGGTGTAGATGCGAGTCAAGTGACTGTCGGTGAAGCAGCCACGATCGCTGGAATGTTAAAAGGACCAGGAATCTATAACCCAATCGATCATTTAGACAATGCTGTCGATCGACGAAATACTGTTTTGTCGGTAATGGTAGAAAACGGCAAATTGACTAAAGAACAAGAAGCCCAAGAAAAGGCTGTTGATCTAGGATCACAATTGAATGATACCTATTCATCTGCTGATTCAGGTTATCGCTATCCTTCATACTTCGATGCTGTTATCGATGAAGCCGTCGAACGTTATGGTCTATCAGAAAAAGATTTATTGAATAAAGGCTACAAAATTTATACAGCACTTGATCAAGATTATCAACAACAGATGGAAGCCGTCTACGAAAATAATTATAATTTTCCGGCTAACGCAGAAGATGGTGCGATGCCGCAATCAGCGTCTGTCGCAATGAATCCAAAAAATGGCGGAGTACAAGCTTTAGTTGGACGGCGTGGAGAGCATGTTTTCCGTAGTTATAATTTTGCGACTCAAATGCAGCGTTCACCGGGCTCTACAATGAAGCCATTAAGTGTGTATGCTCCAGCATTAGAAGCTGGCTATAAACCAGATAGCGTGTTGAAAGACGAACCACAATCGTATTACACAGCAAAAAATTATGATGGAACTTATCAAGGCGAAGTACCAATGTATCAAGCCGTTGCTCAAAGCTTGAATTTACCCGCAGTTTGGCTACTTCATGAAATTGGATTGAGCAAAGGTTATGCTAAAGCTGAAGAGTTCGGAATTCCTTTAAGTAAATCTGATAAATATTATGGTTTAGCTTTAGGTGGATTAGAAAAAGGAACATCGCCACTTCAAATGGCGGCGGCTTATGGTGCGTTTGCAAATGAAGGAAAAGTGTATCAACCATATTTGATTACAAAGATCATTGATTCAACAGGAGCAGTAGTGGTAGATAACAATTCTCCAAAATATGAACAAGTCATCTCAAAACAAGTGGCGAATGAAATGACCTCGATGCTATTAGGAACTTTTTCAAACGGAACAGCTGCTCAAGCAAATCCTTATGGCTATACAGTAGCAGGAAAAACCGGAACAACTGAGACCAATTTTGATGCCAATAAAGTCAATGACCAATGGATCATCGGCTACACGCCCAATATCGTGATCTCTACTTGGCTAGGTTTTGAAAAAGTAAGTGAGACCCATTACCTGAGCGGAACCAGCGGATCAGAAGTTGGACAAGTCTTTAAAGCTGAAGCAGAGTCCATTTTGCCGTATGTGAAACAATCGGCCTTTAATGTAGCGGATGCATATGCTACTGGCGGACAAGTCGTTGCAGCAGATCAGGTCAATACGCAAGAAGACAGCAGTTCTGATTCTAGTAAATGGAAAGAAGACCTCAAAGATATTGGTGGAAAGGCGAGTGAAGCAGCGGCTAGCTTCTTTGAAAAAGCCAAAGCCGGTGCGGATAAACTGAAAGAAAAAGGCCAAGAATTATGGCAACAATACCAACCAGGAAATTAGGGTATGAACCCGTTTCCATTCATGTTACAATAAAAAAGTAACTTTGATAGAAAATGAGGGATACGAAATGGCAAATATTTACGATACAGCAAATGGATTAGAACGTGAAATCCGTGAGTTACCAGAATTCAAATCTTTAGAAGAAGCTTTTGCACAATTAAAAGCGAATGAAACAGCATATGCTGCATTCAAGGATTTCCAAGCTTTCCAACAAGGATTACAAGAAAAACAAATGCGCGGCGAAGATTTTAGCGATGCCGATGCTGAACAAGCACAAGCATTAGCTGAAAAAGTTCAACAAGAAGAATTGATCAATGAATTGATGATGAAAGAACAAGCTTTCAGCGTCATTATCAATGATCTAAATCGTGTAATCATGACACCGATCCGTGAATTATACGAAGGCTAATCAAAAGAATAGAAGAGGTCAAATCAAAAGTAGAAAATACTTTTGATTCGACCTCTTTTTTTATTACCTAATTAAAAGAATTTCTTGAATTGCTCTTTTAGTCCATCGAATTTTTCTGAATTTAACAGGACTTTGGCCTTGTCATAGTATTCGCCTAATTCGTCTTTATGTTCTTCAACAAACAGTTTGGCTTTTTCAACATTGCCTTCATTTAACAACTCTTTGATTTTCTTGATTAGCTGATCATTCGTCATGAGTATCACTCCTTTTTGATGCTCTTATTTTAACGAATTCTTCGTTTTCTTTCGAGAATTTAACTTTTTAAAATCTTCGCTTGAATACGAACAGACTTTCGCTTTTTTATGTTAAAATAAGTGCAGATTGGATAAAATACTTAGCAATGCAAGCTTTTATGCTAAAAAAATAAATGTACTGCTATAGGTGAGGAGGAGAAAAATGAAATTTTTACATGCAGCCGATCTCCATTTGGATCGCTCCTTTGAAGGTCTGACGACTGTACCTGAATATTTCGAAAAACAATTGATGACAGCCAATCAAACAATGTTGCAAAATATCGTTGATGTTGCTGTCAATAATAATGTAGATTTTGTTTTATTAGCTGGCGATACCTTCCATCAAAATCGGCCAACTTTAAAGACTCAACGTTTCTTTTTCCAAGAAATGGCTCGCCTCGATGAAGCCGGTATCCCAGTCTTTATGAATTTTGGTAATCATGATTTTTATCAAGCGGAACGTTATTGGTTCGCTTTTCCAAATAATATTCAATTATTTTCTGACGAGCAGGTTGAAACAAAACAACTAATGACTAGAGCGGGGGAGCAAGTTGCGATCACGAGTTTCAGCTATCAGCATCCAACGATAGAAACAGCGATGGCTGAAAGCTTTCCTTATAAAGGAGCAGCTGATTTTCATATTGGGATGTATCATGGGGGACAAATGCCCTATGCTCCTTTTCAATTGAGTGAATTACTTACAAAGGGATACGATTATTGGGCGTTAGGACACATTCATGTACCGCAAGTATTGTCAGAAAGTCCTTTTATCATCTACCCCGGAACGCCACAAGGGCATACACAAAAAGAAACTAATCTTTCTGGAGTGACGTTAGTAGAATCAAACGGTAGTCAGTTGCTGCGTCAAACGGTTCCGGTAGAAGTGATTCGCTGGGAAAAACGAATCCTTTCATTGAAGGGTGTTCGCCAACCAAGGGAGGTATTTCCTTTGATCCGTAAACTTGAAGCAGCGATGCCGACAATTTTACAATTAGAGTTTTGTGATGTGGAAGGTCTAGGAGAAGAATTAAGCTATCAAATCGCTTCGGGAGAGTTATTAGAGGCAGTACAAGATGAAGTCGCTGACAATATCTTCTTATGGCAATTAGCCGTAGCTGATTTACCACAAGAACGTCCATATCTAGCGGTGGATGAAGCCTTGGTAGAACAATTGCTCACGACCTATCGAGAACCTGAGATTTTCAATGAATTATTAAGTGAGTTGAATCTAAATCCACAATTACATCAAATGATGAATCAATCATTTAGAGAAACGATCGTTGCAACGGTCAAAGAGAAGATGGAGCAACGATATCAGTTTAGGAGGGACGCTGATGTGGATTAAAAAAGCTGAAATCACGAGTTTCGGCAAGTGGCGTCAGCAAAGTTTTATCTTTGAATCTTCAAATCAATTAGTTTATGGATTGAATGAGGCTGGAAAATCCACTTTATATCAATTTATCCAAGCGATTTTATTTGGATTTCCTGCAAAACGAAAAAAAGGTAAAGACTATACACCAAATGATGGCAGTGGTTTTGGCGGTCGTTTACAACTTGTCCATCCAACGTATGGGATCGTAACGGTCGAACGTTATAAAACAAAAAATAAAGGCAAAGCAAAAGTATGGCTGGAAGATGGTCAACAAGGAGAAGAGGATTTGTTAGAGCGAATCCTCTATCCATTAACATTACAATTGTTTCGTGAAGTATTTACTTTCCAGCAAGAGCAACTTCAACAAATGGATGCATTAAGCGAAGAAAATCTACATGATGCACTAATTTCACTAGGTTTGTCAGGTAGTAATGAATTGTTTGAACAACGGTTGCGATTAAAAAATAATTACGAGCGGATCTATCGTCCACGAGGGAAAAAACAGCCGCTTAACCAAGCTCTTCAAACGTATCAGCGCCTACAACAACGAATCAAAGAAAAGGAGTCGCAAGAAGCTTCTTTTCAGCAGCTAGTGAGTCAAGCGGATATTCAAAATGAACAAGTAGCTAAACAAACCCGTAAAAACCGGCAGTTCCAAGAACAGCAATTGAAATTGGAACAGCAGCGAATGAACTGGTCAGCCTATGTGGAGTATTTGACTTTGCGTAAAATGGATCTGCAACGTACCGCGAGTGATACAGAGCAACAAAAATTACAAGTTTTTTATCAAGAGTATCAGCAATTATCAAAGGAACGAGAAAAATTACATGCGGCATTGCAGCAGCATAGTGGCAATCAAGAATCGGCTCGCTATTATTTTTATTTAGAATATGAAAATAAAATTCAACAGCTGTTAACAGAAAAAGTAGCAATTAGCCGGATGTTGGATGAGGAACAACGGATCGCTAATCAGTTAGCTGAGATGAATCACGGGCAAACTGCTGGCTGGCAAGATCATCCACCACGACCATTTGCGGATGAACAAGCGATTCAAAAGCTGTTTCTTCCATTACAAAATCAGCAAAAGACGGAAGATGAATTGAAGATTCGTTTGCATCTGGTCACAGAGCAGCGAAATCAGGCGGAGAAAAGTTTAAACGATTATGAACAAAAACATCCAGAGTTGTTTGAACAAAAGAAAACCATGCCGTGGTTATTTATCATTGCAGGTATTGTAGTGGTCAGTTCGCTCTTTTTACCCGCACCTTTGCGCTATATCGGATTAGTAGCTGCAGTTGTTTGTGTAGTTAGCGGCTTTATCAAACGTAATCAACCAGTTGATAAAAGTACTTGGCAGGAAAAATTAGGCCAATTAGATATTCATGAAGGTCAATTAGCCGAATTAAAAGAGCAGGCTTTGCAAAGTCAGAAAAGTTTGTTAGCTTTGATCAATCAGTTAGAGCATGAATTAGAGCAACGAAATATAACTAGTGAAATCAATGAGTTTGCAGTGATCAAAATGAATCAACAAGCCCAGAATTTTTTAGCCCAATTAAAAACACAGCGAGAGTTGCAACATCGTCAAGCAGATTTACGACAAAATTTGATGCAGCAAGAACAGCGATTTGATTTTTTAGCGGAATGGTTGCCGTTACGTGAAAAAAATCTTTCTGAAAAATTACCAATCGTGGAGCAATTCGCAAAAGAAATGGAACAGATTCGTTTTGCTCAGACGTATCAAGAAAATACAGTCTTGCAACAGCGCATCCACGAGACACAGCGGCAGCAACAGCAACTGCTAGATCAACATCAAGTATTGATGGAAAATCTACGGTTGGCTTATCCGGCTGAGATACCTGCTTTCTTACAGCGAGAAGCGGATGTTGCAAAAAATCAATTGCGATTAAAAGAATTGACTGAAAGAGTAGTCCCATTATTTGATCAAGAAACCACTCAAGCGGAAATCGAAGAAGCTTTGCGTACGTTACGACAAACGATTCAAACGGGTGAACAGCAGCTGCACCAATTACAAGAGCAGGAACAGCGTTCTCGACTTCAAATTCAGCAAATGCAAGCCGATGGAACGTTAGACAGCTTGTATCAGCAAGCAAGTCAACAACGAGCTCATGTTGAAAAATTGACTAAAGATTATGCGATCACCAAATTAGAGAATCAATTGTTGCAAGATGTTGCAACTGAGTTGTCTGAACAGCAATTGCCGGAATTACTCGCGCAGGCGACAACCTATTTCCGTTTGTTAACGAATCGTGAACAGACCAAACTAGATTTTAGTGAAGGCATTTTAACGGTTGATCGAATGAGTGTCTATAATCTATCGACTGGAACAAAAGACCAGTTAATGATGGCTTTTCGTTTCGCTTATTTAGCTTTGCAACAGAAGCATCCTTTGTGTCCAGTGATCATCGATGACGGCTGGCTGCACTACGACTATCAACGAAAATACCAATTCGCAAAATTATTACAGCAATTTAGTGAAAATTATCAAGTCATTTGTTTGTCATCTGATCAAGAAATGGTAAGCTATTACCAAGAGCTTCACCAGCCAGTCTGGGAATTGAAGGGAGTCTAATGATGAAGAAAATTAAAGAATTAACGGTCGACGAGCAATTTGAGATGTATGTATTGATCAAGAATGCGGATGTCCGTTTAGCTAAAAATGGGAAAAAATTTATTGCGTTTACGTTCCAAGATACTTCGGGAACAGTAGATGGGAAATTCTGGGATGCTTCAGAAGAAGAAATCAAACGTTACAAAGCGGGACAAGTGGTTATGCTGAATGGGAAACGCGAAGTCTATCAAGGCAATCCACAAGTGAAAATCATGCATTTACGAACAACCAAACCAGAAGAGCCTAATGATCCTTCTCTATACATGGAGCGGGCACCGATCAAACGAGAAGATATGGAAGAAGAGATCAATCAAACATTATTTGAAATCACAAATCCTCATTGGAACCGGATCGTTCGTTTCTTACTAAATAAATATCAAAAAGAATTCTTTGAATTTCCGGCTGCCAAACGCAATCACCATGCATTTGCTGGCGGTTTAGCATTTCACACATTGACAATGCTACGCTTAGGCAAGGCGATCGCTCATGAATATCCGCAATTAAATGCTTCCTTACTTTATGCAGGTATCATCATTCATGACTTAGGAAAAGTGATCGAATTGACCGGACCTTCTGCGACAGAATATACCGTTGTAGGAAATCTAGTCGGTCACTTAGTTTTAGTCGATGAAGAAATCACCAAAGCTTGCATCGAATTGAAAATCAATGATGCGGAGGAAGATGTAGTTATTCTACGCCACATGGTTCTTTCTCATCATGGGTTATTAGAATATGGCTCACCAGTCCGTCCAAAAATAATGGAAGCAGAGATTTTACATCAAATCGATAATATCGATGCTTCGATGCAAATGTTATCAGGTGCAGTCAAAAATACAGAACCAGGAACTTATACGGAACGGATTTTTGGAATGGATAATCGTAGTTTTTACGTGCCAAAAGATATTTAATTTAAGTATGTCGCAAGAATATTGCGGCATACTTTTTTTCATTACTAGGAATAATCTTAGAAAATAATTTAAGAAACATTCTTAATAAGGCTCATTCCCGACTTAAAGTCTAAGTAGTGTTAAGATAAATGTAGAAAAAAATACATTGATCGCTGAATATCAGCATTTGTTACAAATGGAGTGAGAGGTACTATATGAAAAAGAAAAAAGAAACGATCCAAGTAGTTGAAGAAAATTTCGATGATGTACTGATTCCTGAGGAGTTAAAAGGATTAAGCACAGCAGCTGTTCAACAAAAAACAGCAGAAGGACAGGTAAATCAGAGCGAAGAAAATTTGTTGAAGTCAGATAAAGAAATCATCAAAGAAAACACGATCAATATTTTTAACCTGTTAAACTTAGTGTTAGCCATCTTGGTTCTATTAGTTGGTTCCCCAAAAAACACACTTTTTTTTGGTGTTGTTATTATCAATACGTTGATTGGGATCATTCAAGAATTACGAGCGAAACATACGATCGATAAGTTATCGGTATTAGCAAAAACTAAAGCGATTGTCTTGCGAAATGGGCAGTTACAGCAAATCGATCAAGAAGAAATTGTTCTAAGCGATATTCTTTATTTAAGAAACGGTGATCAAGTTCCGGTCGATGGAAAATTGATCTCAGGAGCGGGCATCGAAGTTGATGAATCATTATTGACGGGTGAATCTGATCGTGTTCAAAAAAAAGAACAAGATGAATTGTATAGCGGAAGCTTTGTAACAGCAGGAGAAGGTTTCTATCAAGGTACAGCAGTAGGAAAAGATAATTTTGCAGAACAATTGACAAGCGAAGCGAAAACCAAAAAGACGGGCAATTCCGAACTAACAAAAGTTTTGGATCGAATGATCGCTGTATTGACGATCATCATCATACCGGTCGGATTAGGATTGTTTTATAGTCAATATCAAACATCTTCTTCGATCAAGCAAGCTGTTTTAGGAACAGTTGCTGCGTTAGTCAGTATGATTCCGGAAGGCTTGATGTTATTAACTAGCGTAGCCTTTGCCGTTGGTGCAGCTAATTTGGCCCGAAAAAAAGTATTAGTCCAAGCGCTACCTTCCATCGAAACCTTAGCTCGAGTCGATGTGATTTGTTTGGACAAGACTGGGACTATCACAGACGGCACGTTGAAATTTGAAGAAGCACTTTTGGAAAATATTTCTGATTTGCGCTTAAAGACGATCATGGGGGCTTTGATGCATCAACTCAAAGACCAAAATGCAACAGCTAAAGCTTTGCGGAAGGCTTTTCCTTTGATTGAGGATTGGGCTGTTGAAACGGTTGTTCCATTTTCTTCTGCTAGAAAATGGAGCGGGGTGTCTTTCAAAGAAGAAGGGCATTTTGCCGTCGGTGCACCAGAGTTTATTTTCCATGAACAATCAACAGAATTGGAAGCTAAAATCAAACCTTATTTAGAGGCGGGACAGCGAGTATTAGTATTAGTGGAATACCCAGAAGTGCTTGCAGAAAAAATGGCTGTCGAACCTAAGTTACTAGCTATTTTGATTATTTCAGATAATCTACGGGAAAATGCACGGGCGACATTTGGTTATTTTGCGAAACAAGACGTTCAATTAAAAGTTATCTCTGGTGACCATCCATTGACCGTTTCAAAAATTGCTCAAAAAGCTGGAATCAAAGATGCAGAGATATTTGTCGATATGTCGAGTTTGAAAGAGCCTATCGATTATCCGTATTTAGTTGAACATACGACTGTTTTTGGACGAGTAACACCAAAGCAAAAACAATTATTGATCCAAGCATTGAAGCAAAAACATACGGTTTGTATGACTGGCGATGGTGTCAATGATGTTTTAGCTTTACGTGAGGCTGATATCGGTGTAGCTATGGCTAACGGCAGCAGTGCTGCGCGGGCAGCTTCGGATGTCATTTTATTAGATTCTGACTTTGCACGGATGCAAAATGTCTTGAACGAAGGGCGCCGAGTAATCAATAATATTGAACGCGTAGCCTCGATGTATCTAGTTAAAACGATCTATTCATTGATTTTGGCGGTAATTTTTATGTTCATTACGAATCCTTATCCGTTTGAACCCGTTCAACTTACGCCAATCAATGCACTGACTGTTGGGATTCCATCGTTCTTCCTAGCGTTGAAACCAAGTTATGAACGAATCAAAGGCGACTTTTTGAACAATATTTTACGTGTCTCACTGCCGGGAGCACTCACGGTTGTAGGAGCGGTCATGATCATTCAATTAGCCGATGTTTTGTTTGACTTAGATTTTATTGCTTCTTCTACGATGTCGGTCTTCTTGACTGGTTGTGTAGGTCTGTTAGTGTTGTACAAAGTGTCGTTTCCATTGGACAAGAAAAAAATTGCACTGATCGCGGTCTTAAGTACAGCTTATCTTAGCTGTTACTTATTCTTTAGAGACTTTTTTGATTTTGATAAATTGTGGAATCGTAATTTATTCTTTGTCATCCCATTAACAATTGGAAGTTATTGGTTGTTTAAAGGCTTGACGATCGTCATGGATAAAATCGTTTCTTGGCGCATTCAATGGCAGCAAAAACGTCAAGCAAAAAAGAATCCGTCGTCACGCGTCATTTAAAAAAATAAAATTTCATTAATTTAGTAAAAAATTCCGGAAAAGGCTTTCTTTTCCGGGATTTTTGGTATAATGAACTAAAAGTAGAATTGAAGGGAGCCCATCCATGGAATTAACAAAATTGCAAAATGGTTCAGATATTCGTGGAATCGCTATCACAGAGGGAGATAAAATTAAAAACTTGGGAACAGAAGAGGCACGTCAAATTGCCCAAGGAATTCTTAACTGGTTAGATGACAAAGGCGTCACGCGACCATTTAAAATCGGTATTGGTCATGATAGCCGCTTAACGGGTCCGGAATTAAAACATGTATTGATCGAAGTGTTCGAGAAAGCAGGTTGTGATGTTTTAGATTTTGGTTTAGCTACGACCCCAGCTTTATTTATGGCGACTCAATTTGAAGAATTCAAATGCGATGCCGGGATCATGTTGACAGCGAGCCATTTACCATATTATTTTAATGGTATCAAAATTTTCAGTCAAAGCGGCGGCGCAGAAAAAAGTGATATCGCTTTTATTTTATCGCATACAAAGGCGAGTGATCCAGCAGCCGGAACTGTAAAAAAAGCAGATTTATTGTCTCGTTATGCTCAAGATTTAGTTGTAAAAATCCAGCAAGGCAGTGGATCGGAGCAACCATTAAAAGACTTGAAAATCGTGGTTGATGCAGGCAACGGTGCTGGCGGCTATTTTGCAGAAAAAGTGTTAGCTGTTTTGGGTGCAGATACGACAGGCTCTCAATTCTTAGAACCAGATGGCCATTTTCCAAATCATATTCCTAATCCAGATAATAAAGAGGCAATGGCTAGTATCAAGCAAGCTGTCTTAGAAAACCAAGCAGATTTGGGAGTGATTTTTGACACGGATGTGGATCGTTCAGCGATCGTTTCCAAAGATGGACAAATGATCAATCGAAATAATCTGATTGCGGTATTATCAGCAATCGTTTTACAAGAACATCCCGGCAGTACGATCGTTACAAATTCTCCAACGTCTGACCATCTGAAACGTTTTATTGAAGAAAAAGGCGGCAAGCAATACCGTTATATTTCGGGTTATCGAAACGTCATCAATAAAGCAATTGAATTAAATGATGAAGGGATTGATTGTCAATTAGCGATTGAAACTAGCTCTCATGCAGCCTTCAAAGAAAATTATTTTTTAGATGACGGTGCTTATGTGATCGCCAAAGTATTAATGTTACTACCAAAATTGCAAAAAGAAAATCGTGAATTGACTGATTTAATGGCAGAGCTAGCACAGCCAGAAGAGACTTTAGAGCTTCGTTACCCGATCAGCGGTGAGGAATATCAAGCAACCGGTCAAAAGATGATTGATCGTTTCAAAGTAGAACTGGCGCAGCAAACAGGTTTTGCGGTCAATCCAGAGAATCAAGAAGGCATCCGCTTCTCAGTAGATGCACCTTTCGGAACAGGTTGGATGCTGTTGCGCTTGAGTCTGCATGAACCGCTATTAGTAATGCAAGTAGAAAATGATCAGGCAGGTCAGATCCAAAAGCAATTGCCAATTTTCAAAGCA
The DNA here is from genome assembly GCF_045862035.1 of Enterococcus hailinensis. Classification (NCBI taxonomy): domain Bacteria; kingdom Bacillati; phylum Bacillota; class Bacilli; order Lactobacillales; family Enterococcaceae; genus Enterococcus; species Enterococcus hailinensis. The sequence goes on from NZ_BAAFRV010000012.1 coordinate 33,593, forward strand.
ATTCTAGCCCAAGATACTCAAATCGATAGCACAAAATTAGATCAGCAAATAAATCAATAGTTTAACTAGGTCCTTTGACTTGAATGGAAATTCAAATCAAAGGACTTTTTTTGTAGTTGCTGCAAAAAAAATGATCGATTTAGCCAGATTGACTACCAAGCGATCATGAAATTATTTTTGCTAAAGATTACATTAAATGGGGAACAGTTAGCCTTTCATTTCTTAAGCATTCTTTGATATGATGAAGGCAGAAAGTGGTGAATTACATGGCAAAGATCATGATCGTAGAAGATGAAGCAGTCATCAGCCAATTGATCAGTGAAGAGCTGACTAAGTGGAAATTTGAGGTGCTTCAAACGAAAGATTTCAATCAAGTATTTGAAGAATTCGAACAAGCTGCACCTCAATTAGTGTTATTGGATATTAACTTACCAGCTTATGATGGGTATTATTGGTGTCAAAAAATTCGGGAAGTTTCTAAAGTACCGATCATTTTTATTTCTTCGCGTAACACGAATATGGATCAAATCATGGCAATGAACATGGGGGCGGATGACTATATCACTAAACCGTTTCAAATTGATATTTTAGTAGCTAAGATCAATGCATTGTTGCGTCGTTCATATAACTACGCAGAAAGCGGAGAAGAATTGGAGCACAATGGGATCACATTGAATATTGATAACAGCAGTATGACGATCCAAGAAGAAGTGGTGGATTTAAGTAAAAATGAATATCGGCTGTTGTTTATTTTGATGAAACAGCATGGGAAAATTTTGAGTCGTGATAAATTGCTGCGCGCATTATGGGACGATGAGCGTTTTGTCGATGATAATACATTGACGGTAAATATCAATCGCTTGCGCCGTAAAATCGAACAAGCGGGCATTGAAGATTATATCCAAACAAAAGTTGGTCAGGGATACATTGTGCCATAGATTATTCAATCAATAGTGAATGAAGTCCTGCTAAAAAGGAGTAATTATGACATTTCTCAAATATTTAAAAGATCGATCATTGATAATAATCGGCTGGTTGATACTTAGTTTATTGATGGTTTTTATGGTTTGGCTGACCCCAGGACTTAATCATTTCTGGGATAATATCAGTTATCTGCTTGTCTTACAGTTGTTTTTGATTTTTGTTTTTTTTGCGCTTGACTATTATCGTCGTGGTAAGTGGTATAAAGCATTGGATCACCAAGCAGATTCACATTTACAACATTTTGTGGAAGTGGCCAATACGAATGAAGAGCAAATGGTCCAAGCCTATATTAATCAGCAAGTTCGAGAGCATCATTTGATGCTAGAACAGCTATTAGACAGTCAAAAAGATCAAAAAGATTATATGGATTCTTGGATTCATGAAATCAAAGTTCCTTTAGCTGCCGTTGATTTGATTTTAAATGCCATTGAATTTGATATCCCTGATGAAAAATTTATCTCATTACAAAATGAAATCCAAAAAATCGATGAGTACGTCGAACAAATCCTGTATTATTCTCGCTCAGACGAATTCGTCAACGATTATTTGATCCAAGAATATTCACTGAAAAAAATTATTCAACCGATCATCCGTAGCCAAGCCAATTATTTTATTCAGAAAAATCTGCAACTGACCTTGTCTGAAGAAGATGTAAAAGTGCTAACAGATGCGAAATGGATCGAATTTATTTTTCGCCAATTATTAAGTAATGCCATTAAATATACACCCAGTCATGGAACGATCGATATAAAAATCGTGACTAAAAGTTCAGGTATTTCTCTGATTTTGGAAGATAATGGTATTGGTATTCCTGCCGAAGATTTAGGCCGGATCTTTGATAAGGGCTTTACTGGCGAGAATGGTCGTAAAGCACAGCAACATTCTACAGGCATCGGTTTATATTTGGCAAAGACCTTGGCGACTAAATTAGGGGTTACGTTGACGGCTGAATCGCAGACAGGAATCGGGACTAAAATGACTTTATTTTTCCCAAGGCTAGATTTTTATCACGAAGAACGTTAAATTTTCTAATTTTATATTGCAAAAAAGCCTTTTTTTCGCTAAACTGTTTCAGTTGTGAATTGAAGGGAGTAAGTTTATGAGTATTTTAATTGCCCTAATACCGATGGTGGCATGGGGAAGCATTGGTTTGGTGAGCGGGAAATTAGGCGGAGACGCTAATCAGCAAACCTTAGGAATGACAATTGGTGCCTTAGTTTTTGCAGTAGTCACTTATTTTGTTGTTCAACCAGCAATGAGTAGTTGGATTTTGTTAATCGGTTTCTTGTCAGGTCTTTTTTGGTCCGTTGGTCAAAATGGCCAGTTCCACGGGATGAAATTCATGGGAGTATCGGTTGGTTTACCGATCTCAACCGGCTTTCAATTAATTTTGAATACCGTCGCCGGCGCAGTCTTTTTCCATGAATGGACAAAAACAAAAGATTTCGTTTTAGGTTTTATTGCCTTAGCTTTGTTAGTTTTGGGCGCATATTTAACCGCTCGCAAAGACGATCAAAGTGGCGTGAAAACAGACAATGGTATGCTGGATTTCGGTAAAGGATTCCGTGCATTGATCTTTTCAACCATTGGTTATGGTGTCTATACGATCATTATTACTTGGGCTGGTTTAGATCCATTAGCAATTATTTTACCGCAAAGCATCGGGATGTTGGTCGGCGCAAGCTTCTTTGCCTTCCGCAAAGCGAAAGTAGATCGTTACGTATGGCGTAACACTGTTTCTGGTCTATTATGGGGAATCGGAAACATCTGTATGTTGCTAAGTGTTCAAAACATTGGTTTAGCTGTTGGTTTTTCATTGTCACAAATGGGAATTATCATCTCAACATTGGGTGGTATCTTCTTACTAGGCGAACGCAAAACCAAAAAAGAAATGTACTATGTTATTATCGGCTGTCTGTTGATTATCGTCGGCGGCGTCGTGTTAGGATATATGAAAGCATAATAAAAACGCATGCCTTTAAGGCATGCGTTTTTATTTTCCAGAATTCAATTCCATTAGTTTTTCTTTTAAATCACTTTCCATATGACCGATTTCGATTTCAGCAGCTTGACGACGTTCACGGCCTTCTTTTTGAATCCGCAATGTTTCTTCTAACGTTTCAACTAAATCGTTTTGCGTTTGTTGCAAGGTTTCTAGATCAACGATGCCGCGTTCATTTTCCTTAGCAGTCTCAATCGTAGAGATTTTCAACATCTCAGAATTTTTCTTCAATAAATCATTGGTCGTTTCAGAGACTTGACGTTGAGCAGTAGCAGCATCCTTTTGGCGTAATAATGTCAAAGCAATCGCCACTTGGTTTTTCCATAAAGGAATCGCCGTGTTGATCGAGGCTTGGATTTTTTCAGCCAAAGCTTGGTTCGTATTTTGAATCAAGCGAATTTGCGGTGCTTGCTGGATCGTGATTTGACGTGCTAATTTTAGATCGTATGTCCGTTTGTCTAAACGATCTAAGAATTGCGTATAGTCATTTACGACTTGGACATCCATTTGATCGCCGGAAGCTTGAGCTTTTTGCGTTGCATCTGGAATCGTTTGGAATTTCAATTCTTCCATTTTTAATTCCGCAGCAGCAATGTAGATATTCAAAGCATCGAAATAATCTTTATTTTTATTGTAAAGCGTCTCTAACATTTGGTTGTCTTTTAAGAGACCATCTTTTTCAACATTCAACTTAGTAGCAATTTTATCGATTTGAGCACCAATTTTTTGGTATTTAGTGGTGATTTCATAGATCGATTGTTTTACTTTGCCAAACATTTTTTGGAAGATATTGCCTTCGCCGACGCGTAATTCATCGGGATTAGCTTCGTTCAAGCGATACATCAATTGATTCAATGAATCACCGATCGGACCGATATCTTGAGAAGAGACGGTATTAAGCATTGATTGTGAGAATTCACTTAATTTGGTTTGTGCAGTTGCCCCATAGCCAATGACGGCTTGTGAGTCATTCACGTCGATTTTTTTGGCTAATTCACGAGCTTGAGCTTGACGTTCTGCCGGTAATTTATCGACTAAACGATCTGCTTGTTCCTGAGTTTGCAGGTTCGAGATCTCTTCTTGCTGAACGGGGGTCAAGGCATCAGTTCCAAAAGGATTGCTAAGTAAATCATCTAATGTATTGTCGACTGACTGCGTTTGCGGTTTATTTTCTGGCTCCACTAGGGTTCCTCCTGTTCGAAAAAAATCTAGCTACAGCTAGATTTTTTGTTTCGCTATTTTATTTTGTAGACAAATCAGGATCTTGTTTCAGGTTCTTTTTGGCAATCGAAATCTCGATGTCCATATCTTCTAGATCATCAGCGACAAATTGTTGATAGTCTTTAACGATCAAATCAGCCATTTGATCAATGATTTGTGCACTTTCTTCTAGTTTACCATAAACTTCTTTTGACTTGACCTCATGGTCGTTGATTTCAACATAATTATCAGTCAAATCGACGATATTAGGCAAATGAGTATATAAAAATTGACTAGCTTCTGGTAAGCGTGTTGGCTCTTTGACTAATTCTTTGAACAACGCTTTCGAAGCTTTCAAAGTATCATGACGTAAATCAATTGCTTTTAATTTGGCATTTTTTTGGATGTTTTGTTGTAATTTCAAAATTTGTTGTTTTGAGAGATTCATCGTTTCACGGAACAATTCGATTTCGCGCTCACTCATCCCAACTTGTTTATAGTACGCTTCTTTTTCCTTTGTCAAAAACGGCAGCTCCTCTTTTTGCGGCTGGATTTTCCGACCTTTGAAGCCACGGTAAATCAACCAAAAACCGACTACCAACATTAAAAAGACGAGATAGTCACCAAAATCGCCTTCGAAAAAGCAGAGAACACCCACCGCTGCGATGACAATAGGGAATATTTTCCTTCGCATAATAATCCTCCTAATCTAGTAAGAACCCTTCACATTATCTATTCAAACTACTTGATTTCTTTACACGCTAATAATAGCATGAATTTCTATAGATTTAGTATGGGACTAAAGATGGATTTTTCAGATTTAGAAAAAACGTAAGAATTATCTGTGATACAATAAAGCAGAACGATCGAGCGATGGGTATAAGAAGTGTAAAAGGTTTGCTGCAGTATAAGCTCGAATCATGATTAAGTATCAAGAATACTTTCGTAACGTAAATAAGGAGGTCAGTAATCAGATGTTAGAATATAAAGATTTTGAAGAAAAAACAATTGAGCGTAAAGAGATTTTTAAAGGAAAGATCATCGATGTTTATTTAGATGATGTAGCTTTACCGATGGGAGGAAATGCCAAGCGTGAATTGGTCTTTCACCATGGTGGCGTAGGAATCATTCCAATTACCGCAGAAAATAAAATGATCATGGTCAAACAATTCCGTAAACCATTAGAAAAAGTTGTTTTGGAAATCCCAGCTGGAAAAATCGATCCTGGCGAAGGTCAACAACCAGAAAAGACAGCTAGCCGAGAATTAGAAGAAGAAACGGGGTATCGGACCGATAATTTGATGTACATAAGTGAGATGTATCTGTCTCCAGGATTTTCAAATGAAAAATTATATATTTATTTAGCCACAGATTTAGTAAAAGTAGAAAATCCTCGCCCGCAAGATGAGGATGAAGTATTGGAATTATATGAATTAACCTTAGCCGAAGCTAAGCAAGCAATCCAGGATGGAGAAATTTGTGATGCAAAAACGATTTTTGCGGTTAATTATTGGGAATTGCTTCAATATAAACAAAGTTAAAACAGCGAATAAGAATTAAGGAGAGGATATGCATGGGCCAATCCCCCCTAGTGACACGCAGTGAGTTGCGTAAGCGCAAGGAAGCGCAAGAACGTTTAGCAGACGAGCAACGACAAGCAGCTGAACGAGCATACGAAAAAAGAGAAAAAGAAATCAGTTCTGTTTATCGTAAAGAGTTGAAGAAAAATAAACCTGTAACAAAAAGCCGGAGCAGTGAACGTGCAAAACAAAAAGAACGAGGCAGCTTTTTGAACAAAGCCATTATTATTGTTTTACTGCTATTGGTTGTAGTCATGTTGGCAGTCTTTTTCCTTTAAATCGATTTGGTTAGAATGGTAAACTGATAAAGATAAAAATTATTGATAAAAAGAACTAGGAGAATTTGTATGAAAATTGGAATTATCGGCGCAATGGAGCCAGAAGTCAAGGCATTGAGAGAACAATTAGAACACCCACTTTCTTGGGAGCAATCAGGAGCATTATTTATTTCTGGTAGTCTAGGAAAACATGAAGTGATCGTCGTTCAATCGGGGATCGGAAAAGTATTAGCATCGATCACGACTTCAGTCTTGATCCAACAATATAAAGTGAATATGGTCATTAATACTGGGACAGCTGGCGGTATTGGGAACGGTCTTTCTGTAGGGGATTTAGTAATTGCTGATAAAGTAGCCTATTTTGATGTTGATGCGACTACATTTGGCTATAAGATCGGCCAAGTTCCTGGAATGCCGCTCTATTTTGATGGTTCGACTTATTTGAAAGCCGAAATGATCAAAGCAAGTGAAAAAATGAACCAAACAACTCATGTAGGTTTAGTCGTTTCAGGTGATACTTTTGTCAGCAGTTCGGAAAAAATCAATCAGATCAAATCAGCTTTTCCTGAAGCTCTAGCAGTTGAAATGGAAGGGGCAGCTATTGGTCATACTGCCGCTCAATTTGGAATCCCATTCTTGATCGTCCGGGCGATCAGTGATACTGCCGATGGTGAAGCTACAGAGACGCATGAAGAATTTGTTGAACGTACCGGGACCTTGTCCGCTCAATTAGTGATTGAATTTGTGACTCATTTAAAATAAAAAACAATTTAAGTAGAGGAGGAAGGTAAATGCGCGCGCTGCTTTCAATTGACTACACATATGATTTTGTTGCAACCGATGGGAAATTAACAACAGGTGAAGCTGGACAAGCGATTGAAGAGGCACTAGTTGCGGTAACGAAAGATTATTTTGATCAAGCGGATTTGATTGTTTTTGCCATTGATGGCCATGATCCTGCTGATCGTTATCACCCAGAAAATAAGTTGTTTTCACCACACAATGTCGTGGGCACAGCCGGGCGAGCGCTTTACGGCTCATTAGCTGTGTTTTATCAAACCAATCAAGCTGCAGAAAATGTTTATTGGCTCGATAAACGGCATTACTCCGCATTCAGCGGAACGGATTTAGATATTCGTTTACGTGAGCGAGGAATCACCGAATTATGTCTTACGGGTGTTTGTACAGATATTTGTGTACTCCATACGGCTGTTGATGCGTATAACTTAGGCTATCAATTAGTGATACCGAAAAATGCTGTTGCTAGTTTTGATCAGGTGGGTCATGAATGGGCTTTGAACCACTTCCAAAATACTTTAGGTGCAAAAATCATATAAAAAAACCGCAGCGAAGGATTTCGCTGCGGTTTTTTGTTAATTTAGATAGCTTGAGCTGAAGGTTGAAAAATCTTCGATCACACCATCTGGTGCCAGTTTTTCTGCTTGGAAAATAGCGCGATGTTGATGGAATGGATCAATCGCAACGATCGTACCGATTTGGGCGTTACGCGCGGCTTGCAGACCTGAGTAAGAATCTTCGATCACTAAACAATCTTTCGGAGCAAGCTTGATTTTTTCAGCCGCAATCAAGAAAATATCCGGTGCTGGCTTTCCAGGAAAAGAACCGTCATGGTAGACGATTTTTGATTCATCGAACCACTTGCCTAAGTTTAAATAATCAAAATAAAAATCCATATTCACTTTAGGCGATGCTGAGGCAATCGTCATAGGAATATTTTTAGCTTTCAGTTCATCCAATATATTTGTTAAACCAGGCGTAAATGTATTATGTTCGGGACTATCGACAACTAACTGACGATAATAAGCCTCTTTTTCATCCGATAGTTTTTGAAGCTCTTCATCCGATAGATCAGCGGAAAGAAAATAACGTAAAATCACGTCGTTAGTTTTACCGTGGATATTTTTAAGAATATCTTCTTCAGTCATTGTTTTAGCTGAATATTTTTGAATCAGATACAGCCAAGCGGCTTCATGTAAATCAGAATCTAAAAACATAGTACCGTTAAAATCAAAAATGATGCCTTTCATATAAAACCCTCACTTTTTATAGAGATAAGTTTAGTGTAGCACTTTTAAACTACTAGCAAATATAAAAAATATTTTTTCTTTATGAGACTGTGAAGCTACTGCTGATTTGGCATACTTTTACAGTCTTTTTATTTTTTATTAGAAAACAATTTGATCATCAAATATTAGCCAAAACATGCTAGCCTCAAGTTATTATGCATGTTCAACAGCATTCAAATAGCTTTAAAAAAAAGAATCAGGTACACTACATTAGAATAATATTAATGTAACATAAATGAATTAGGAGAAAATTATATGGAAGAATAGAACTCGCATTGATTTATTTGATTTATTGAGTAAAAAAATGGGCCTAAAGGCTGGTTTAAAATAGATGAAGTATTTTTTAGAAGAGAGGAATGAAATTGGTCACTAGCACTACTTCTTTTTACGACAATCATTTACTTTTTAATGAGCACCAAGAAAAAAGCTTTCAGGAAGAAACGACACGCTATCCGACGATTGAGATTGGACGTGTGAGGTTTTACGAACCCGATAGTGTTTATTTAGAAAGTCGAAATCCAGTGTCGGAAGTTGGAACTCTTTTTGTGGCAGGAAAAGCTGCATGGATTGTTTTTGATAATTTGCTTGAAGATGTAAGAGTCATCCAGGAAGAAACGATGGAATTGAACATTTCAACGTTTGTAGGAAAAAATATTGCCAAAATCACCTATAACGGCATCGTTTTAGAACTGACAAATATGAAGCAGTGGGAACGCTTATCCAGTCATGTCCAAACCATTGAAAAGGAATCGGTTCAGGCCTATATTTCAGCGTATCAAAAAAAATATCATGAGCTTTTAAAAGAGCATCGCACATTATTTATCAGTTATACGGATAATTTCATCACTAAATTTGTAACACAATCCTTTTTTTATGATTTAGAATTTTTATATTTGGTAGACGAGTGTCTATTAAAAGCGGATCAGAAATTCAGTGCGGTTCGAATCATTGATTATTTGACGGCAACTCGAATGGCTTATGCGAAAGAACATGGGTATGATGCTCGTGAGCTTCATTTTAAAGACAGTTACGCTGAAACAATCAAAAACTTTGAGTTGTTGAAAAGCCTATTTAAGAAAAAAATGATTCTCGACGAAGCGACTGCGACTTTTGTCACGCACCAAATATTTTGGAGTCGCTTAAAGCATCATAGTGCTACTGAATGGCATACAAATTACGGTAATTCTTTTAGAGATTGTGTAAAAAACTTAGCAGCATATATCGAAGTTTATGCGACCATGTCTGAAATCATTCCAGATGATACACGCAATATTACCTTGTTTACTTTATATATGATGGAGATGACTTCATTTTTAGAAAAAGAAAATTATGTATATAGTTTGAGAACAGTTGAAAAGTTAGTTGAAAAAATTTTACATGACCGGCAATTGGAGCAATTTGAACAATTTTTGTTAAGCCAAGCATCAAAACCCAAAATCACGATTGAAGATATCGATAAAATGAATGCCGAAGATTTTAAAGTATTCATCGCTGGAATCTTTAGAGGTTTGGGGTATGGGGTTGAAATGATTAAAGAGGAGACTGTTCCATCAATAAATTTAATCGCCACGATCAAGACAGCTTCATTAGGAATCCAAGTCAAAAAAATTTGTTTTCCACTTGGTGATGCGGCGATTCAAGAGATTGCGGAAGACTTAGCAACACTCTCTTTACAGGAAGGCTTGGTTATTACCAATGCCACTTTTACAAAATCAGCAACTGAATTAGCGAAAGAACATCGAATCGTTTTATGGGATCGTAAAAAATTGATTACGGAACTTGAAAATAAGCTAATTATAAAGTGAAATCCAAAAGTCAGATGCAAAGTATAGATAGTAAAAGGAGCATAGCCAATGTTGGCTATGCTCCTTTTACTTCGTATGAATACGCTGATTCTTTTGGTATTCTGATAAACTTATTTTTCTTCAACTGGTACTTTATTTTCCAAGTCAGTACGTACGATCAAGACATCACAAGATGCATTGCGAATAACGTATTCTGAAACAGATCCGATGAATAAACGTTCAACGGCATTTAAACCAGTGGCTCCCAACATAATCAAATCGATTTGATTATCTTCAGGAATTTGTTTAGCGATCATGACTTTTGGCGCACCGTATTCAATGACTTTATTGACGGTTGAAACGCCAGCTGTTTTTGCTTCAGCTTCATAATCATCTAATGTTTGTTTTGCCATATCAGTTGCTTGTTCTGCCAAAACATTATCAAAAGAAGAAACTGTTTGAAACGCACGTGTATCAATAACATTAACAAGTAATAATTCTGCTTGGTTCCGTTTTGCCACGTTTACCGCTTTTCTGAAGGCTAACTCTGCTTCGTTAGATCCATCGATTGCTACCATAATTTTACTGTACTCTTGTTCCATCGTTTCCAACTCCTTTTCACACTTTTATTTTAAAACAAAACATCAAAAAATGGTACTATTAACCTTTTTTCGTTTTAGCGCCCATCATCAAAGCAAAAACGGCCGCTATCACTAATAGAGCTACAAGATAGATCATAGAATAAGCGCGATGATCGATCACTCCGATAACTAGTCCAATGATTCCTAAAAACGCATACAGGTAGCCAAACTGTCTTAAAAAACTCAAAGCATCTTCTTGGTCTTCTTGACTGAACAAAACTAAAAAACCAGCTGGCTTTTTGATTAAATAATAGCTGCAAAATAATACGATCAAAGCCAATACAAATAATAAAATACGGATCATAATTTTCCTCCAATACAATAAAAAGCAATTTGCACGAAGCAAATTGCTTTTATTCCATAAAAAATGGAAATTCCGTCGATGCCGTTATAAACCCGGTAGTATTGATCCCGCAAAGTCTAGCAGGTGGGTTCCATGGTCTAAGTATCGAACTACCAAATGAAAAGGCATGTTACCAACTTTGACACAAGACAGATCCCAAGATATCAATAAAAATGTTCGGTCAACACTGTAATGGGTAATGCGCACATCACAGAACTTCCATCTCAATCATAGCACAGAGATTATTGTGACGCAACGAAGTGGCTTATTACAATAAATTGTATGAACCAAAAACGTTCTCGTCTTCTATACGTACATTGTATAAAAAAGGAGGGCAATATGTCAAAAAAAATTGTTTATCTTTTGCCAATTATATATATCTTATTATTTTTAGCTGTTCCACAAGAAGCTCAGTCTCAGTCATTAGAACTGATACCAGCTGTAAAACAAGAAGCGTTATATCCAGTAACTGTCGATGGATTCAAGCGATTATTATTAGACATAGATGAATTAGGAGCGGCCGAGGAATATGAAATCTTGTTAGATGGTGAATTAGATCTAAGCCAGACTTTTGTTGGAAGAGATATTGTTGCAAAAGTTCCTTCGCTTGATACGGTAACATTTATGAGCATTGAAAGTCAGTTGAATTTTAAAGGAAAAACAAAAGATGCCTTTCTCAAATTGCCCACTCAAAGTTTTATGGGTCAAACGGCCAGCTTTAGTAATTTGACACTACAGGCGGATGAGTTATATGGAAATGGTCACCGTTTATTGTTTGAAAATATTCACCATGTAGGAAAAACGTTCCTATATGGTGGAGGTAGCCGAAATTTAATTGGCGATCCTAAGCTTTTGTTTGATCAAGTTACTGGTGGTAATTGGGAAATTTATGGTGGAAATGAGAAAGGAATAGTAACTGGAAATATTCAAATAAACATACTAAATATGACAGGGACGATTGATCGTTTATGTGGCGGTTCTGTTAATGGAAAAATCGAAGGGAATATCACGACCGAAATAGATTCTATGGCAGGATTTTTAATTGATTATTATGGCGGCGGATTAGGGACAGAAGCCGACCCAGTGACTGTAAATGGTGAGATCAAAAATAAGATTGCTTCTACTAATCCAAATTTTATTTTGGGTAATTTTATTGGCGGTGTCGCAGTCGGAACAACTGGGAAAATAAATACCCAGATTGAAGGTAAAGGAAGTTTTTCAACCAACGGATGTTTGGTAGGCGGTTCTCAAATCGGTGACATCAATGGCGGGATTATTACTTCAATCGATTCTCGAGCCTTTCAGCAAGGGGAACGCAGCTATGTTGGCGGCAACCAAAAACGGGGAGCAATTTATGGTTCGATCACAAATAAAATCTATGCCGGTAGCGCTGATGCAGGGTCATTTAAACGAATCGACGGTGCCGGTAGTCTAGAAATCCCAAAAGTCAGTTTGACTAATTCAGAAAGTTTACTTCCAAACGTAGATTTGAGCGACCCGCAAAAGCGTACATCAGAAGAGCTTGCTTATGATCAATTAACTCCAGGTGCACGTTTGTCTTTAGCTAAAAGCAAAACAAATTTTTTAGTTGTAGGGGATGTGACGACACAAATATTAGGCGGATGTGTCAGCGATGGTTTAGGAATGGATCATATACTCACTGGCGCCGGTGCTAGCGGTGTAGTCAAAGGAAATGTTTACTTGAGTTTAGGTGAGGCGAGTTTGGCTTACAGTAAAAGTTGGGCTTTACGAATGGAACAATTAGGCAAAGATCCGAATCGATTAACATCAGAAAATTTTTTAGGCGGCCTTTACGGCTTCAGTGTAGCAGCTGGCGGTGGAAGTACTCAACAAACGTTAGAAACGAGTTTATATATTCAAGGGAATACTACATTAGACATTCATGAAGCATTAGTTAATTATGCCTATGGTGGTAGTTTCAGCGGAATTGTCGAAGGTGATTGTCAGGTGATTTCTAGAGGCGGACAATCAAAAAATATTTTTGGCGCTGGAGGCGGTTGTTACCGAATTTATGGAAATAGTTTGTTCGAGATGATCGATGGAAAAATCGAGAGCATTGGTGCTGCCGGCAGTGAGAAAGATCGTCGAATGATCGGTAATGCGGAGGCAAAAATATCGGGTGGAGAATTTTTAGGAACTATAGTAGGAACCTATGGAGTGGCATCCAACCATCTAATTGATGGAGATGTCAAAACACATATCAGCGGCGGTCGTTTTGTTGATAACAATAATCCAGTAAAGGTCATCGGCAGTGTTGCTAAAGAAGGGATGATCAGTGGTGACATCGAGCTGCAAGTAACGGGTGAAGTGGAATTGCCGGATGATAGTCAAATTATTGCTGGACGCCCTAAAGAAGCCAATACTAAAAATTATCTCGGAAGTTCAGATAAACAGATCTTTTTTACCATGAAGACGGATCAGCAATTTTCAGGCATTGAAATTATTGGAGATGGGTCAGACAATATTAAAACGATATATAGCCCGAAGATTGAATTAACTATTGATGCACCAAAAAGTGAGTTCGCTTTGATTCAAGGAATGATAAAAAATAGTTTTGCTGGAGAATTAGCTCGTGAGGTAGCGATTGATATTCAAGCAGCTAAAAGCATTAATCGATTGATTGGATCCGATTCGACTAGTTTTACGAATGACTTGGTTGCAAATAGTAAAAATAATGTCATGCTAAATATTGGAGCAGCTGAAATAAATGAACTAATGAATTTTACACATTTGACTATATCTGGCCAGCTGACTGCTCAGAAGATTTTAAATGGCAGTAACGCTACAGCGGATAATTTTGCTCAAAATTATTATCAGTTTGGTGAGATAAAATTAATTGGAAAAGCCATTTTAAAGGTAGCTCAATTAAAAACGGGTTCTTTGAAAGCAGCAACAGGTTCAGAGTTGCATTCACCTGCTGGAGCAGAAAATATTTATTTAGACCATTTGCTAACAGAGTCACAGTTAACTTGGCGGATGTTGACATCAAGTGGACAACAAACGATTACCGGTAATTATTTTGGGATACAATCAGGATTTGCTGTTATGACTTTTATAAACCAGGATCAAGCATTATCACCAGCCAACTTTATTGGATTTGATGAGTATGGGTATTCCTACACCGGTGATAAAAATGGAAACATCGGTTGTGCTATCGCAGCAACGATTCTTGATTATCACGTAATCAGTCCCTATGGAGAAATTAACTACCGGCCAATACCTTCAGAGAATGAATCTTTACCAATGGAAGTATGGGGGAATGGAACAAATAAATCAGGAAAAGTGGTGGTTCCATTGAATAGCCCAGCCCCCTTGGAAATCACTTTTATGGAGTCTGATTTATTCGAATTTATGCAGGCGGAAGTAAAAATAAGCAAAGGAGAAGAAAAACATCTCACTGAAATCACTTGGCAGCCAGAAAGAGGCTATTCTCATCGATTAAACGCGATGTTTCAACCAACGATTGAAACGTTGAAATTAGTATCTGTTCCCTCAATGATTGATTTTGGGACACATTCTGTTGGACGAACAACAATTTTTTATCCGCAAGTATTTGGGGAATTACAGATCAAAGATACAAGGAGCGGAAAAGAAAATTGGCAGCTGACAGTGCAGGCTAAATCAGATACTTACGGTGAATTATTTTTCAATAATCAAGGCCGAGCGTATTCAATTGAAGAAGCATATCTATTAGCAGAAAATCAGGGTTCCTTCACAACTGATTTTAGTGACTGGGATACAGAGCAAGGACTTTTTCTATTACTTGATAAAGAACGGCAAAAAATAGGAAGTCATCCGATCACCTTTCATTGGGTGTTAACGACGAAAGTTGAATAGCTTTGTTGAAAAAGAAACAAAAATATCCTAGAATGATGGAGCACGTATTAGCGCAAGTAGTCTATGTGAATAGATAGGAGAAAAAGATGAGTAAAAGAGAAGAAGTCTTAGATGGCTACAGTGCTGTATTCAATAAGCTTGCTTGGCTCAATAAAGTAAAAATGGAACAAGCTTTGTCTGGTTATACAGCCTCTGAAGTACACTGTATTGAATTTATTGGGAAAAACGAAGATCCTAACGTAACAAAAATGGCGGAATCTCTTTATATGACTCGTGGTGCAATCAGTAAGTTAACAAAAAAAATGCTGAAGAAACAGTATATCGAAAGTTATCGCAAAGCAGAAAATAAAAAAGAAATTTATTTTAGCTTAGCTGAAGAAGGCAAACAGGTTTTTGAGCTTCATGAAAAATTGCATGAAGAATTTACAGAACGCGATAAAGAAGTCTTTGATCCAATTACAGATGAACAATATGAAGGTTTTTTTAAATTCCTCCAACGTTACGATCAGCATCTGGATCGAGAAATTAAAGAACAAGGGATTAAAATCAACTAGGAAGTAGTCGAAGGACTGCTTCTTTTTTATTTTTATATTTTTGTTGACAAAGAAACAAAAAAGCCATATAGTTTCCTGGGAAACAAAAAACATTTAGCTGCAGCAAATGATTTCACGTTAGTCTTGATCAAAAAGGCGAAAAATAATAATCAATTCTCTTAAAAAATGAAAGGAGTTTATTATGACTCAATCAAATAAATTACCAAAAGAAGTACTTTCAGCCGCTTGGGCAATTGCTTTAGGAGCGATTGCGCCGATGCTGGATTCTACGATGGTCAATATCGCTATCGATCAATTGACCAAAACATTTCAAACCGATCTAGCTATGATCCAATGGGCGATCACGGGTTATGTATTGGCGATGGCCATGGCAGTGCCGATCGCTGGCTGGTTAATGAATCATTTCAATGGAAAGAAAATTTTTATTGGAGCAGTTATCTTATTCGGGATCACTTCGATCCTTGCTGGAATTAGTTGGAACGTCACTAGTTTTATTGTCTTTCGATTATTACAAGGTTTCAGCGCAGGGATTATTACACCACTAATGTCTACGCTGCTAGTTAAAACTGCAGGACCAGAAAATGTAGGTCGGGTAATGGCGATCGTTAGTACGCCGATGATCTTTGGACCAATCTTAGGGCCTGTGCTAGGAGGATTCATTGTCCAAGCTGCTTCATGGCGCTGGATTTTCTTTATCAATGTTTTCATTATATTGATTGCTGCACCATTAATGGCAAAGACTTTGCCGAAGTTTGATCCCTTTAATCGCAAGAGTAAACTAGACATTTTTGGCATTGCTGATTTGTCGATCATGAGTGCCGCACTGATTTATGGTATTTCAAAAGCTGCAGATCACGCAACATTCAAAAATAGTGAATCATTGCTATGGACAGGTATTGGGATTATTTGCTTAGTTGTCTATATCTTTTATGATCGATTCAAAAGGCATGCGACTGTGTTACCATTAACCATCTTTTCACATCGGAGTTTCAAAGCCTCTAGTATCGGATTATTTTTTGCCAATATCGCAATTATGGGTCCAATGTTGATCTTGCCGCTCTTTTTCCAAAATTTCCGTCACTTTTCAGCGATGGAAGCAGCAATCGCAATGATTCCTCAAGGAGTCGGCATGTTGATCACTCGTCCATTGATTGGCAAAATGATTGATAAACTAGGTGCGAAATACGTTGTCATTGTCAGCTTGATCATTTCTTTAATTGGTACGATTCCACTAGTATTCGTTACCAATACTACAAGTATGGTTTGGATCGCATTGATTTTATTTATTCGGGGTACTAGTTTCGGTGGGATCAATCTTCCATTAACTAGTGATGCGTATACTGGTTTGGAAGATGAAGAATTGCCGGATGCTGGAGTCGGAATCAATATCATTGAAAATCTTGGCTCAAGTTTTGGTTCAGCGATGATCGCAACTGTGGTAGCAACAGTACTGCAAGGAGCTCAGCCAACTATTACTCATCAATTAGCTGCGTATCATGCAGGCTTTCTTGTATCTGTCATCGTCTTGGCTTTGATCTTCATTCCAAGTCTGTTCTTAACGAATAAAACAAAAAGCACAGGCCGTTAATCGGCTTGTGCTTTTTGTTTTATCTTTTTTTCTTTTTCCATTCCAAAATTCGCTGATATTGTTGTCCCAGCGCTTGCTCGTATTTTCCAGTCGCTTTTGGTTCATAATAATGAGCATGTTTAATTTTATCGGGCAAGTATTGCTGGTCGACCCAAGCATTGTCAAAATTATGCGGGTATTGATACCCAACACCACGATTTAATTTTTCAGCGCCTTTGTAATGGCTGTCGCGTAAATGGTCAGGAACTTCCCCGGCATTCCCCATGCGGATATCTGCAATCGCGGCATCCAAAGCAGCGTATGCAGAATTAGATTTCGGTGAAAGACAAAGGTCGACCACCGCATCCGCTAAAGGAATCCTTGCTTCAGGAAAACCTAATTTTTCAGCTGCTTGGACGGCTTGAACTGTTCTAGCCGCTGCCGCTGGATTTGCCAGTCCAATATCTTCATAGCCGATCACCATCAATCGACGACAGATAATTGGTAAATCTCCGGCTTCAACTAAACGGCCTAAATAATGCAAGGCAGCATTGACATCACTTCCCCGAATGGATTTTTGGAAAGCAGAAATCACATCATAATGGGCGTCACCATCTTTGTCGTGGGTCAAAGCTTTACGTTGGACACATTCTTCAATAATGGAAAGGGTCAAATGGATCTGACCAGAATCATTTTTCGGTGTTGATTTAGTGGCTAGTTCTAATCCGTTCAGGGCACTTCGAAGATCTCCATTGGTCGCCCGCGCAAGATGTTTTAACGCTTCTTCATCTAGTTCTACCGGGTATTCGCCAAGCCCGCGTTCAGGATCGTTCAAAGCCGCTTGGACAGCGGTGATTATATCGTCTTCATCAAGTGGCTTGACTTCAAAAATTTGTGTCCGACTACGGATCGCAGGATTGATTGTAATATAAGGATTTTCAGTAGTTGCACCAATCATGATGATTCTTCCGCTCTCTAGATGCGGCAAAAGAAAATCTTGTTTGGTTTTATCTAAACGATGGACTTCATCTAATAATAAAATGACAGTCCCGCTCATTTTTGCTTCTTCCGCTACGATCTGCAAATCTTTTTTTGTATCGGTTGCTGCATTCAACATGCGAAAAGCATAATTCGTCGAACCAGCGATGGCACTAGCGATACTCGTTTTTCCAGTACCAGGTGGTCCATATAAAATCATTGATGAAAGCATACGAGCATCGACCATTCGGCGGATGATTTTTCCTTTTCCGACTAACTGCTGTTGACCGACTACTTCGTCTAGATTACGCGGACGCATACGGTAAGCTAAAGGTTGTTGCATCATAGACCTCCTTGATTTAGTAGCTATAGATGACAAGTTACTGCTATGTATAAATTATGAAGCGATAAATCAGCAAATAGATTGTTCTAATTATATCATTTTTCTCTTATGTTTGTTGGGTTTTGATTGCTGGACGTAGCGTGGGACTGGATTATTGTGTATCATGGAGAAGGTGAATAAAATGGAAGAAGTTATCGAGTATTTTAATCATGAAACAACTGAAAATATTGCTAAATATTTGTTAGGAATGTATATCGAACATGAGACTCCAACTGGAAAATTAGGGGGATACATCGTGGATTGTGAAGCCTATCTAGGTCCTGATGATGAAGCGGCGCACAGTTATGGGATGCGTGATACACCCAGGGTTCGAGCGATGTATGAACAACCGGGAACGATTTATTTGTATACGATGCACACACATTTGATTTTGAATATGATCACACAACCTGTTGGAATCCCACAAGGAGTGATGATCCGAGGCTTTGAACCGGTAGAAGGTTTAGAGCAAATGATTGTGAATCGTCATGGAAGATTGGGAGCTGAACTTTCAAATGGTCCTGGAAAATTGGTGGAAGCACTAGGAATCGAACCTGAATTATATGGCAGCTCTATTTTTTCTAGTTCTTTACATTTGGTTCCCGAGAAACGTCGGTTACCTAAAGTGATCGATGCACTTCCGCGAATTGGTATTCCCAATAAAGGTATCTGGACTGAACGTCCTTTACGTTTTGTCGTTCGTGGGAATCCGTACATAACGAAACAAAGAAAAAGTTTAATTGATAAAGAAAATGGTTGGAGGAAATAAAGATGGCAAAAGAAACGATGATTACTTATTTAGATAGTTATTTGAACAAAAAAATTCCAGATTACGAATTGGCATTAGATTGGGATGTTCGCAATCGTAGTTTTGAGATCGCTTTTCGGATTTATGGTGAAAACAAAGCACAGATCGCGATCGATGACGTTGACGGAATCGCATCAGAAGAAGAAATCATTGAATTTGAAGATGCGATTTTGTTGGTGGATCCTGCTAAATCTAAATACGATACCGAGGATTTTTTAGCGGTCATTCCCTATGAAGGCAAAAAGGGTATGAAAAAAAATGAGCTGACTGCTGTCGTCGATTATTTAAGAGATGTGATCGAAGAAGGACAAAGTGATTTACTAGACTTCTTGGCAGATGACAGTGAAGATGCAGTCTTTGAGATGCTTTGGGACGATACGATCTTCAAAGCATTGATCAAACCAAGTGATAGTAGTTATCTACCTTATCCAAGCTATTAACAGACAGCGATCAACTGAAAATTAATAAGCTGAAATTATTTTAAGAAGAGCAAGGAGAACCTTTATGAAATGGAATGAAGTAAAAGTTACTACTGAAAGTGAAGCAGTCGAAGCTGTTTCGAATATTTTGATGGAAGCTGGAGCATCGGGTGTAGCGATTGAAGATGCCCTGGATTTTGAAAATTATCAAGAAGATCAATTCGGTGAATTGTTAGATAAAGAAACGATTTCTAGCATTAAAGAGGGTGCAATCGTAGCAGCTTACTTTCCAGAAACGATTTTCTTACCCGAAATCTTACCCTTTATCAAAGATCGAATCGCACTGCTGCCAGAATTTGGCTTGAACATCGGTAAAAATATCGTTGAAGTCAGTGAAGTAGAAGAAAGCGACTGGGCGACGGCTTGGAAGAAATATTACCATCCCGTTCGAGTAACACGTTATTTAACCATCGTTCCTAGCTGGGAAAAATATGAAGCTCAGCATGTAGATGAAAAAATTATTACTTTAGATCCAGGAATGGCTTTCGGAACCGGAACACATCCTACGACAAACTTAACCTTACAAGCATTGGAAACAGTCTTACGCGGTGGTGAAACAGTTTTAGATGTCGGTACTGGTTCAGGCGTGTTAAGTATTGCCAGCTCACTTTATGGAGCCAAAGAAATCTATGCTTATGACTTAGATGAAGTCGCTGTCCGTTCAGCCCAAGAGAATGTAGACTTGAATGATAATACTGAAAATATCCATGTATCTGCAAATAACTTATTAGTTGGTATCGAACAAGAAGCCGATGTGATCGTTGCTAATATTCTAGCGGATATCATAGTATTGATGGTGGAAGATGCATGGCGTTTATTGAAACAAGATGGAACATTGATCGTTTCAGGAATTATTGAAGATAAAAAAGAAATGGTCTTAGAAAAAATGACTGCCCAAGGTTTTGAAGTAGATCGGATTTTCCAACAAAAAGATTGGTTTGCGATTATTTTGAAGAAACCTGAGGAAAATTAAGATGCAACGCTATTTTATCGATCAACCCTATCAATCAGCTGTCAAAATCAGCGGAGAGCCGCATCATCATATGTCTAGAGTCATGCGGATGACTGTAGGAAATCAAGTATTCCTTGTTTTCAATAATCAAGTAACAGTCAAAGCAGAAATTACTGAAATCGATAGCGATCACGTACTTTTAGCCGAAATAGAAAAAGAAGCGTTGGAACGTGAATTGCCGATTACAATTACAATCGCTAGCGGTTTTCCTAAAGGTGAAAAACTCGAACTGATCGTTCAAAAAGGAACTGAACTTGGAGCTTCAGCGTTTATCGCCTTTCAAGGTGAGACGTCAGTTGCTAAATGGGATGCTAAAAAGCAGCAGAAAAAGCAGCAGCGATTAAATAAAATTGCGCAAGAAGCTGCGGAACAATCCCATCGTCAAGCCTTGCCGATGGTGCAATTTGCTTCAGAAAAAGAATTGATTGCTTCATTTAACGAATACGATGCGGTTTTGATCGCGTATGAAGAATCAGCTAAACAAGGGGAACAAGCGCAACTTGTCCAAACGTTCCAATCTCTGACTGCGGGTCAAAAATTATTGGTCGTTTTCGGTCCAGAGGGCGGTTTGACACCAAAAGAGATCGAAGCATTCCAATCAGCAGGCGCAAAACTTTGCGGATTAGGTCCACGGATTTTGCGAACTGAGACAGCACCATTTTATCTTTTAAGTGCGGCCAGTTTCTATTACGAATTGGAACGCTGATTTGATTGAAAAAGCTTACGAGAGTTTGTATAATAAGAACCATCATTTTCAGAAAATAAAAGGAGGAACGTCACATGGCAAAAGAAGTTGAATTAACTGGTCCTGACGTCATTAGGATGGTTAGTACATACATGGGAAAAGAGCACGTGGCGTTTGTACAAAAAGCCTACGATTTTGCTTATGAAGCCCACAAGCCGCAAGTACGAAAATCAGGCGAACCGTATATTATCCATCCGATTCAAGTAGCGGGAATCTTAGCAGATCTACATATGGATCCGCATACTGTAGCTACAGGTTTTTTACATGATGTAGTTGAAGATACGCCCGTAACATTAGAGGGTTTAAAAACAGAATTTGGAGCGGACGTGGCTTCTTTAGTTGATGGCGTGACCAAATTAGGGAAGATCAAATATAAATCTCACGAAGAACAACTTGCTGAAAATCACCGTAAGATGTTGTTAGCGATGGCGCAAGATCTACGAGTGATCATGGTCAAATTAGCGGACCGTCTGCACAACATGCGGACCTTGAAATATTTACGCGATGATAAGCAGCGCCGGATCGCTCGAGAAACGTTAGAGATCTATGCACCTTTAGCGGATCGTTTAGGGATGAGCCGGATCAAGTGGGAACTAGAAGATACGGCATTACGTTATTTAAATCCGAAACAATATTATCGGATCGTCCACTTGATGCGCAGCAAGCGGGATGAACGTGAAGGGTTTGTTGAGAAATCAGTCAATGAGATCAAAGAAGCGACCCAAGAATTAGGGATTGAAGCAGATATTTACGGACGACCAAAACATATTTATTCGATTTATCGTAAAATGCGTGATCAAAAGAAACAGTTTGATGAAATTTATGATCTATTAGCGATTCGTGTCATCGTAGATTCAATCAAAGATTGCTATGCAGTATTAGGGGCGATCCATACAAAATGGAAACCGATGCCTGGACGCTTCAAAGACTACATCGCGATGCCTAAAACCAACATGTATCAATCGTTGCATACAACGATCATTGGACCTAGCGGCAATCCGATCGAAGTCCAAATTCGGACCCATGAAATGCATCAAATCGCTGAGTTCGGGGTTGCAGCACATTGGGCGTATAAAGAAGGTAAAACCGAAAAACAAGAAACCAATCAAGATAATCGTCAATTGGATTGGTTCCGTGAAATCATCGAATTACAAGATGAAAGTTACGATGCTTCTGAATTTATGGAAAGTGTCAAAGGCGATATCTTTAGTGACAAAGTGTATGTCTTTACTCCAAAAGGTGATGTGACTGAATTGCCTAAAGGTTCTGGTCCCTTAGATTTTGCTTATAGTATCCATACTGATATCGGAAACAAAACGACCGGTGCCAAAGTCAATGGCAAGATGGTCCAATTGGATTATAAATTAAAAAATGGCGATATCATTGAAATTATGACTTCTGCTAATTCTTTTGGTCCAAGTCGTGACTGGCTGAATTTAGTCAAAACAAGTAAAGCTAAAAATAAAATCAAACGTTTCTTCAAAACACAAGATCGTGATGAAAATGTCACTAAGGGCCATGATGCAGTCGTGAAATGTTTGAACGATCTTGGTTTTGTACCAAAAGAATTTTTGACGAAAGACAAATTAGCTGAAGTATTGGATAAAATGAATTTCCATAGCGAAGAGGATTTGTACGCGTCTATTGGTTTTGGTGAATTAAGTGCTTTGACCTTTACTAACCGTTTAACCGAAAAAGAACGTCGGGAACAATTGAAACAAAAACAACAGGATGCAGTTGATGAGATGATCAATACGCCAAAAGAACCTGAAAAAATCAAGGTTCGGCATGAAGGCGGTATTGTCATTCAAGGAATCGATAATTTATTGATTCGGATCAGCCATTGCTGCAACCCAGTTCCTGGCGATGATATTGTCGGATATATTACAAAAGGCCGAGGTATCTCGATCCATCGAGCTGATTGTCCAAACATCGCAAAACAAGATGAAGAAGTTCAGCAACGTTTGATTGATGTTGAATGGGAAGATACTTCTAATTCAATTCAAGAGTACGATGCCGATTTAGAAATTTATGGCTTTAATCGTAATGGTTTATTAAATGATGTTTTGAATGTCGTGAGCGGTATGACGAAAAAATTGGTCAGCGTAGAAGCTAAACCAACCAAGGATCGCTTAGCAGTCATCAATCTGACCTTGAAAATCCAAAACTTGAATCATTTGTATTCGATTGTTGATAAAATCAAAACTATTCCTGATATTTACAGCGTCAAGCGAACGAAAGGATAGTTTACGAAATAAACGCAGGAGGTACGTATGCGAGCAGTTGTGCAACGAGTAAGTCAAGCCAGTGTGACGATTGAGGATCAAATCATTGGTGAAATCGATTGTGGCTTTATGATTCTTTTAGGGATTCACGAAGAGGATACCCAAGAAGATGCGGATTATTTGATTCGTAAGATCCCATTATTACGAGTGTTCGAAGATGAAGCAGGAAAAATGAATCAATCTGTGCAAGATATCAACGGCAGTATATTGAGTGTTTCTCAATTCACATTATATGCGGATACGAGAAAGGGTAATCGCCCAAGTTTCATTAAAGCGGCGCGGCCGGAGACGGCGATTCCTTTGTATGAATATTTCAATACTGGATTACGTCAAGCTGGATTGACGGTCGAGACTGGAAAATTCGGTGGCGATATGGATGTGGCGCTAGTCAATGATGGCCCAGTTACGATTATTTTTGATACCCGAGATAAATAGCAAAAAGGACAAGAGCTTAAATCCTCTTGTCCTTTTTTGTACTGATAAATCAATTAAAACGGACATTCAGCAATAATAAACTATCATTTTTAAGATAAATAAGCGATAATTAAGTTAAATGACAAAAAATAAAGGAGATGCTAGATGGAAACACGAACGGAACGAGATTCAATGGGGGAGATTGAAGTCCCTAAAGATGCTTTATGGGGAGCTCAAACGGAACGCAGTCGCCAAAATTTTAAAATCAGCAGTGAAAAAATGCCGCAAGAACTTTTACAAGCGCTTGTTATTGTAAAAAAAATGGCTGCGATCGCAAATCGGCAGACTGGGAAATTAAGTCAACCAAAAGCGGAAGCCATCCAAAAGGCAGTGGACCAATTATTGGTACAAGAGCAGTGGGAGGCTTTTCCATTAGTTGTGTGGCAAACGGGTAGCGGCACTCAGACGAATATGAATGCCAATGAAGTAATTGCTTTGCTTGCCAGTCATGAAAATCTAGCGATCCATCCAAATGATGACGTCAATATGTCTCAAAGTTCCAACGATGTTTTCCCGACAGCCTTGCACATTGCCGGAACATTAAAAATAGAAAGTGAATTACTACCTGCGATTCATGAAATGATTGCTACCTTGGAAGTATTAGAGGGTCAAAATGAACAAGTTATCAAGATTGGGCGCACGCACCTCCAAGATGCGACGCCGATAACGTTTGCCCAAGAAATCAGCGGATGGCGCTCAGCTTTGGAGCATAATGAGACGATGCTGATCCATAGTTTGGCAGAGCTTCGTCAATTAGCGATTGGCGGTACAGCGGTAGGAACAGGGTTGAATGCATCCACGGCGTATGAAGAAGCTTTTATCGACGCATTAAAAAAAGAAACGGGGATTCATTTCATCAGTGAACCGAATAAATTCCATGCATTGGCTAATCGCGATGCAGTCGTTTTTGTCAGCGGAGCCTTAAAAGCGTTAGCCGCAAATTGTCTAAAAATGGCTAATGATATTCGTTGGCTAGCGAGCGGCCCTCGCAGTGGATTGGGGGAGATCACTTTACCAGCGAATGAACCGGGGAGCTCAATCATGCCAGGAAAAATCAATCCGACTCAATGTGAAGCGTTAGCGATGGTAGCGGTCCAAGTCATGGGAAATGATACAGCAATCGGTGTCGCAGCCTCGCAAGGGAATTTTGAATTGAATGTTTACTTACCCTTGCTTGCTTTTGATTTACTGCAAAGTATTCGATTATTGACGGATGCCATCCTTTCGTTTAATCAAAATTGTTTGAAGGGCTTAGTGGTCAATACAGAACGGATGAATCAGTTAGTAGAGCAATCCTTGATGTTAGTGACAGCTTTAAACCCTCATATCGGCTATGATAAAGGAGCACAAATCGCTAAAAAAGCTTTTGAAGACGGCACGACATTGAAAACGGCGGCCTTAGCTTTAGGATATGTAACCGAAGCAGAATATGATCAATGGGTTCAACCGGAAAAAATGATTGGAGAGAAATAAGATGACGATTTACGAAGACGCGTTACAGGCGCATGAAAAATGGCGAGGCAAAATTGAAGTGACTAGTAAAATACGAGTGAAGACTAAAGACGATCTCTCTCTAGCATATACTCCTGGAGTGGCTGAACCTTGTCGAAAGATCGCTGATGATCCGAAGATGGCTTATGATTATACTTGGAAAGGAAATAGTGTAGCAGTAGTAACTGATGGGACGGCGGTTCTTGGCCTTGGTGATATTGGCCCTGCAGCTGCTTTGCCAGTAATGGAAGGCAAAGCATTATTGTTTAAAGAATTTGCTGATATTGATGCCGTCCCGATTTGTTTAGACACTAAAGACTCGCAAGAAATCATTCAGATCGTGAAAGCTATCGCGCCGACATTTGGTGGAATAAATTTGGAAGATATCAGTGCACCTCGTTGCGTTGAGATCGAACGAGCTTTGATCGAAGCATTAGATATTCCTGTCTTTCACGATGATCAACATGGTACGGCAATCGTCGTTACGGCAGCATTGATCAATGCTTTGAAATTAGTAAAAAAAGAACCACAAAATTTGAAAGTAGTGATTTCTGGAACCGGCGCGGCAGGGAGTGCAATTATCCAAATGCTAGTTAAACTGGGCGTGAAAGAAATTTTTGCTTTTAATAAAGAGGGAGCTTTACATCAGCAAATGAGCAAGCCAACATTTGTTGAAAAAGAAATTCTAGCCTTGATTTCTCCGCAAAATTTTTCTGGAGCGATGGAAGAAGCCTTCGTTGGTGCCGATGTATTTATCGGTGTTTCTGCTCCTAAGATCGTTACGAAAAAAATGATTGCTTCAATGAACAATGGAAATATCGTTTTTCCGATGGCCAATCCAGAACCGGAAATTTCTTATGATGAGGCAATTGCTGCTGGAGCAGATATCGTTGGGACGGGCCGTTCGGATTTCCCCAATCAAATCAATAATGTTTTAGCTTTTCCAGGTCTTTTCAGGGGAGCATTTGCTGCCGAAGCTAAAAAAATAACTTCTAGTATGAAACTAGCTTGTGCCCATGCGATAGCAGATACGATCCCTTACAGTGAATTGAATTCAGATTATGTTATTCCGTCAGCATTTGATGAGAATGTAGTCGAACAAATTACCATGAAGGTTGCTGAAGCGGCACGAAAAGATGGTGTGACCAGGTAGTTCAATCAAACCAAAGCGAATCGGCAGAGAGTTATTTTAGTTTTGACTAAATTTTTTAATCAGCAAATGCTGAAATAAGGGTAATCGAGTTAAAGTGAGGAATTTTTAAGTGAGAGCAAAACAAAAAATTATCCGTAGGCTTTGTACAATTTTACTGATCTTGTTAGGTTTCTTGATGTTGTACATCGGGTATGACAATTGGAAAACAGAAAAAGAGTTTGCAAGCAGTGCAAAAGGTTCTTCGATCGGTATTGTACATTTTGATAAGAATGGTGTCCAAACAGTTCGTTTTCCAGAAAATAGTTATGGTGTCGCCTTGGATGATCCTAAGTTGAAAGAGGGACAAAAAATTAAAATCTATTATCAAAAGAGTCGAACATATCGTATTTCAAGAACGACTAAAAATTATCATGCATCAAAAGATATTTATGGCCCGATTGTCTATGCTATCTTTTTATTTATATTTGTAGCTTTCAACCAACTATTATTACCTACAGTACTCAAGCATTATTTAAAAAAAGGTACGGTTAGTTAAAGAATAGTGTGTTCAGCGCTTAGCAAAAAAGAAAAATTTATCCAATGAGAAGTGGAACAAGTCGAGTTTGGCTTGTTTTTTCTTATAGCTGAAAAAAATGAAAAGTGGGGATTGTTCCGGACCAATTTAACCGAAAACCTCGATAATTTTGTGGTATACTACGAGAGAATCTATTTTTAAAGGAGGAGCCTCATGGCAGAGAAGGAAACATTTTATATTACAACACCGATCTATTATCCAAGCGGAAAATTACATATCGGTAATTCTTATACAACGATTGCCTGTGATGCGATTGCTCGTTATAAACGTTTAATGGGTTTTGATGTGTTTTATTTGACTGGGGTCGATGAACACGGACAAAAAATTGAAAAAAAAGCCGATGAACTAGGTGTAGAACCACAAGAATACGTGGACAAAATGGCTACTGATATTAAGAAATTATGGAAGACTTTAGATATCAGCTATGACAAATTTATCCGTACGACGGATGATTATCATCAAGCGGCCGTCAAAAAAATCTTTGATCAATTATTGGAACAAGGGGATATCTATCTTGGTGAATACGAAGGTTGGTATTCTGTTTCTGATGAAGAATATTTTACAGAAACACAGTTGGCAGAAGTCTATCATGACGAAGAAGGCAACGTGATCGGCGGGAAAGCGCCAAGTGGTCATGAGGTCGAATTAGTGCGTGAAGAATCTTACTTCTTCCGGATGAGCAAATATGCCGATCGTTTATTGGCTTATTACGAAGAACATCCTGAATTTATTCAACCTGAATCACGTAAAAATGAAATGATCAACAACTTTATCAAACCAGGTTTAGAAGATTTAGCAGTATCGCGTACAACATTCAAATGGGGTATCCCAGTCAACGCGAATCCTGAACATGTCGTGTATGTATGGATCGATGCATTATCAAACTATATCACGGCATTAGGCTATGGTTCTGATGATGATAGCTTGTTCCAAAAATATTGGCCAGCAGATGTTCATATGGTAGGAAAAGAAATCGTTCGTTTCCACACGATTTATTGGCCGATCATGTTGATGGCATTAGAATTACCATTACCTAAAAAGATCTATGGTCATGGCTGGTTGATGATGAAAGACGGCAAAATGTCTAAATCTAAGGGCAATGTCGTTTATCCTGAAATGCTAGTCGAACGTTATGGTCTAGATGCTTTACGTTATTATTTATTGCGTGCAGTGCCTTTTGGTTCAGATGGCGTCTTCACACCAGAAGATTTTGTTTCACGTGTAAATTATGATTTAGCTAATGACTTAGGAAACTTATTGAACCGGACAGTTGCGATGATCAATAAATATTGTGATGGCATCGTACCGGAATACAAATCATTAGTAACAGACTTTGATAGTGAATTATCGACTACTGCAGCCAATGTAGTCAGCCGTTACCGCGAATCAATGGATAAAATGGAATTCAACAATGCATTAGCTGAAATCTGGACATTGATTTCACGTGCGAATAAATACATCGATGAAACAGAACCTTGGGTCTTAGCAAAAGATGAAGACCGTAAAGCGGAGTTAGACAGTGTGATGGTTCATTTAGCAGAAAGCTTACGTATCGTAGCGATTCTTTTACAACCAATCATGACTCAAACACCAAAACGTATTTTCGAACAATTGGGCTTGAACCCCGATATGATGGATCTTGCAACGATCCATTTTGGCGAGTTCCCAGCCAATACTAAAGTAACACCTAAAGGCACACCGATTTTCCCACGTTTAGATATGGAAGAAGAAGTAGCCTATATCCAAGGTAAAATGACTGAAGGATCGCAACCAACAGAGGAAAAAATCAAATGGGATCCAGAGGAAACTGAATTGGCTTCAGTCAAAGAGAAACAAATCAAATTTGAAGTCTTTGATAAAGTCGAATTAAAAGTAGCAGAAGTCATGGAATGCAAACCTGTCAAAGGGGCAGATAAATTATTGCAATTCCGCTTAGACGCAGGGGATGACCAAGACCGTCAGATCCTTTCAGGAATTGCTCAATTTTATCCAGACCCTGAAAGCCTAATTGGCAAAAAATTAGTGATCGTTGCTAACTTGAAGCCACGTAAAATACGTGGAGAAATCAGCCAAGGAATGATCCTTTCAGCTGAAGCACCAGATGGTACATTAAAAGTAGTAGAAGCACCAAAAGACATGCCGAATGGTGCAATCGTCGGTTAAAGCAAAAAACTCTCGAATTTTTTCGAGAGTTTTTTCTTACAATAAAAAATTGAATGAGATAGGAGGAAATAATAAATGCCTTTGATTGCGCTTTTAATTGATCTATTAGCTTTCGGCAGTTACGTTTTTCAATTACATAATGGTCATTCTGTGATTTATTTGTTAGGGTTGATCATTCAAATCATTATAACAGTTTTATTGTTGATAATTTTAGTAGGATATCATGGGAAAAAGTATTCTCGCTTTAAACCGGAAGGGTATTCGTATCTATCAATCCGTTATGCGATTATCGTCTTCTCGCTTATTTTAAATGCTATCATGGTATTTTTCTACGTGTTGAACTATTTAGGTATCAATGATGTCGTTTTTGCAAATTTTTAATGGTTAAGATAGTATTATCTTTTGCTCGTTTGTCACGTTTTTTAGGCGAACTGTGTTATGATTTACTTAATACGAAAGATATTTTTATGCGACACTTTAACTCATTTTGATGAAATTTAATCAAACTGGCGTAACTATAGGGTTACAAGGATGTATTAGAAGGATTTGGGAATACATCGTTTAAACGAGAAATAGTTAATTTTTAGTAATAGTCAACACCCTCAACTTTAAAATAACAAATATTGATTAGTTAGATAGCCCGCTCAAATTTTGAGCGGGCTATCGTTCATTTTAGGGGAAATAACTAAAAAAGTGTTTTCATCGTTAGGAGCTCGAGTTAAGATAAGAATAAAGGGGTTATTCAGATGATCATCGGAGTGATTTTTTTCTTATTAGGTGTTTGGCAATTATGGATCACCAAACGAACGTTTATAAATTTGAAAGCTGGCGGAAATCGAGAAACGTCGCCTTTTATTATGATCAGTTTAGGCAGCAGTCTAGTCATGGGAATCTTGTTTTTAGGAATCGCGGGTTATTGTTTCATTCAAATGGGTTAAAAAAGCCCCGATCGCTGTGCGATCGGGGCTTTTTTTGATTTAAGCATGTAGTATTTCAATGATTTTTTTATTGAAATCAGGAATATCGTCAGGCGTACGGCTGGTAACTAGCTTGTTATCAACAACAACTGCTTCGTCTTTCACAATGGCGCCAGCGTAGTCAATGTCAGGGCGTACGGTAGTATACGCAGTCATCGTCCGACCTTTGGTTAATCCAGTTTGAATAAATAACTGAGGACCGTGGCAAATGGCAAACAATGGTTGATCTTTATCGAGGAAATAAGTAACAAAGGCTACAAAGCGTGGATCGCTGCGCAATTGATCAGGAGAAAATCCTCCAGGGATCAATAAGGCATCGAAATCTTCTGGTTTAACATCATCAATGCTTTTGTCGCTTTTGAATTTCGTTCCTTCTTTACCAGTGATTTCTTGATCAGCTTCGAAGCTAATGATCGTCACTTCGTTGCCATCTTTTTCTAAAGCTTCTTTGGGAGAGGATAGTTCAACATCTTCCACTAAGTCAGTAACAAGTGCTGCAATTTTTTTGGTCATTGAGTATACTTCCTTTCCTATCTAATAGTTTTATCTTAAAGGATTCTACTTAATAATTCAAATAATCTGTTTTTATTGAATAATTTTTCTTGTTTTATGATCTATTTTTTAAGAAACAACGACTTTTAGTTTCAGTTAAGGTTTGCAGGTTATAGTCTATTTACCCACAAATAATCTTTTTCATTTGCTAGCCACCCCTAATTGGCTAGTAATTTTTTAAAAAGCTATTGATAGCGCTTTCTTTGTTTGCTAAGATAATTTTGAAGTTAGATAGGCCAATTGACGGATAGTGATTGTTTAATTACAAGCTAAACCTGATGAGGTGTACGAGAGTTATTTGTCGTACCTTCATGAGGTTTTTTTGTCGCCTAAGATACGGAGGTGAGCAGTGGAACTAATTGATAGCAACTAAAAAATTCTAAATATCAAAGGATGGGGGAGTGTTAGATGCAGATTCAAAAGGTTTTGAACAACAATGTAGTGGTAGCTACTGATCAAAATGATAACGAAATTGTTGTGATGGGCCGAGGATTAGCTTTTCAAAAGAAAGTTGGTGATCAGATAGCAACGGATTCGATCGATAAAACCTATCGGCTAGCCAACAGTGATTTAGCGCATAAGTTTCAAGAATTATTAGCAGATGTACCAATAAAATATGTTGAAGTTGCCAATGACATCATCGATGAAGCCAAAGTTACGTTAAAAAATCCTTTGAATGATTCACTCTACATCTCAATCACTGATCATCTTTATGGCGCGATTCAACGAGTGAGCGAAGGGGTTCGAGTTCGAAATTTACTGCTTTGGGATGTTAAACGCTTCTTCTCAGATGAATTTTCGGTCGGGATAGCTGCGATAAAAAAAATCCAAGCAGAATTCGATGTGGATTTGGGCGAAGACGAAGCAGGAAATATCGCTTTGCACCTCGTCAATGCTCAAACAGAAAATGGAAATGACAATGTTGTTGTGATGACTGAAATGATGCAGGAAATTATTCAAATCACCAGCTATTATTTTAAAGTCCAATTAGATGAAGAGTCTGTGTATTTCTATCGTTTTACAACTCATTTACGTTTCTTTGCTTCACGCATCATGAATCAACGCCAAGTAACGGATGAAACCGATGATGAACTATTAATGATCATTCGAAAAAAATATCAGAATGCTTATCAATGTGTCGAAAAAATTGCTGATTTTATCGCACAGTCATACCATTATGAAATGTCGAATGACGAGAAATTATATTTAACGATCCATATTGCACGATTGGTCCAAAAAGTAAATCAATAATAAGAAAACACTTAGGAGGAACAGACTGTGGGAAAATATCATGATTTAGCTGAGAATATCGTTGAAAATGTTGGCGGCAAAGAGAATATCAATAGTTTGACACATTGCATCACGCGCTTGCGCTTTAAATTGAAAGATGAAAGCAAAGCCAATGAAGAAGTGTTGAAAAATATGGACGGCGTTGTGACTGTAATGAAAAGCGGCGGCCAATTCCAAGTCGTTATCGGAAACCATGTACCATTGGTTTTTGCAGAAGTCTTAGAGGTTGCGGGAATCAGTGGCGAGGCTTCAGAAGAAGAGACTGAAAAAGGAAATATCTTTAATCGTTTAATCGATGTGATCTCAGGTTGTTTCCAACCATTCCTAGGAGCTTTAGCGGCTTGCGGGATGTTAAAGGGATTCAATGCACTGTTTCTATATCTAAATTTTTATACTGCAGGTAGCGGAACCGATCTATTCTTGACTGCAGCCGGTGATTGTATCTTTTATTTCATGCCGATCGTGATTGGATTGACCGCCGCTCGTAAATTTAAAGTTAGCGAATTCACTGGGATGGCTATCGGTGCTGCATTGGTGTATCCGACGATCCAAGCTTCAGCGTTAAGTGCGGGTAAACCGATCATGACACTGTTTGCTAACACTATGTTTGAAAGTCCTGTTTTCATTCGCGTATTCGGTTTGCCGATCATCACAAATGATTATACGAGCAGTGTAGTGCCGATTATTCTAGTAATTTGGTTTGCGAGTCATGTTCAGAAGTTAGCGAAAAAAGTAGTTCCTGAATTGGTTCAAACATTCTTAGTCCCATTATTTACGATCTTAGTCTCAGTCTTTTTCGGTTTCTTAGTCATTGGACCAATCATTACTTTCCTGACCAATCTTTTAGGAAGCGGCTTCACTTCGCTATATGAGTTCTCTCCGGTTCTGATGAGTGTGGTAGTAGGATTCTTCTGGCAAGCACTTGTAATCTTTGGATTGCATTGGAGTTTGATTCCATTAGCAATGATCAACTTATCAACTACAGGTTCCGATATTATTTTAGCAGCATCTTTCACAGCCAGCTTTGCACAAACGGCTGTTATCATGGCAATGTTCTTCAAATTAAAAAATGCCAAGTTAAAACAACTTTGTATCCCAGCAGTTATTTCAGGGATTTTCGGTGTGACTGAACCAGCAATTTATGGATTGTCATTACCGAAGAAAAAACCATTCATCATCTCAATGATCGGCGGCGGTGTTGGTGCATTAGTAACTGCCTTATTTGGAGCTAAGTATTATACGATGGGCGGACTGGGAGCTTTTGGTTTCGTCAATCATATTAATTCAGCAACGAATGATGCTAGTGGAATGATTGGTCAATTTGTGGCGGTTGGTGTTGCGATGGTCTTTAGTTTTGCTGCAACGATGATTTTCTGGAAAGATGAAGAGACTGTTGAAGTACCAGCAGAAAAAACAGCAATGGAAGTACGTAAAGAAATCGTGACAGCACCAGTACAAGGCGCGATCATGCCGTTAGATACTGCGAAAGACCAAGCGTTTGCACAAGGAGTCTTGGGTAAAGGTGTTGTGATCCATCCGACAGTTGGAGAAGTTATTGCGCCTTTTGATGGGACGATCATGACGATGTTCCCAACAAAACATGCGATTGGTTTAGTTTCAGATAATGGTTTAGAGTTATTGATCCACATTGGTTTAGATACGGTTCAATTGAATGGCGAATTTTTTGAATCCTTTGTCAAACAAGGAGATAAAGTAAAACGTGGTGATAAATTAGTCACATTTGACATTCGAGCAATCGAAGCTGCGGGTTATAGCGTGGAAACACCAGTTATCATCACAAATTCAGCAGATTATTTAGATATCATCGAAGCAGATCAAGCAACCGATATCAGCCATAGTGATGAATTACTGACGGTTTTAGTTTAAAAAAATGGAATATGTCCTCTGCGGCATATTCCATTTTTTAATGCTATTTAATTTGGCCGGAAAGATTCGGTAAAGTGGATCATCGATTCTGGTGATTCGGCCATAATGGCCGAACTGGTTTTACGATTATCCACCAAATCACCAATCTCAATTAGATGATTTAGATTTTTTTGATAATCTTCGGCAAACACACAGCTGTATAAAACATCTAATAGATAGCAGATGGAAGAATTGATCGTGAAATTAGCGATTTTTGAGTATAGGCGTTCACGAGTCGTCATTCGTAAAACTGCTTGACTCATTGAAGCTAAAGTATTATCTCCAATACTTGTTAAAGCAATAAAAGGCGCCTTTCTACGCTTTAAAATCTCTGCCACTTGTAGGATGTAACTATTTTCTCCAGTATAAGAAATAAGAATCGCACAAGTATCTTCTTGGGAATTAAAAGCTTCATAAGCATTCTCACCCATGGTTTGACTCGTTACGACATCTTTTTGGATCCGCCGCATCTTCAGCGCAAAATCTTGCGAAATCAACAGGTTGGCATTGCTGCCGAAGATTTTTATTTTTTTTGATTTTAGCAATAGTTGTTTTGTTTTTTGCAGATCATCGTGATTCAGTAAGCTCAATGTATCATTGATCGTCGTTCGTTCAAGTGACGCGATTTTATTTGCGATCGTCATGAGCCCATCATTTGTTTGAAATGGCAAATTGGCATCAACATCATCGAAATATGTTTGTAGATAGGTTTGCTCAGAAAGAAATTCATCGCGTAATTCCAACCAGCCATTGTAGCCTAATTTTTTAGCGACCCTGATCAACGTTGAAGGATGGACAAAATTTGCTTCGGCGATTTCTTTAACAGTTAAATCTTTGATAGCAAGGTCTTGTTTTAAAATATAGTCGACCAGAGTGTTTTCGGCATTTGAAAAACGAGTTTGTCGCATTTTTTCAGTTAATAGCATTTGCCTCACTCCTTTATTTACATATATTATATTCTAAACGTAAATATAAAAATAGCTAATAGGAAGATTGAAACAAATTACTCCATTGAAATTTACAAAAAAGTGAATCATAAATCAAAATTTTGTAAATGAACATGGATTATCTGCTAGTTAGATTGAAAATCTATTTTACAAATAAGATAATTATATTGTAAATAAAAACAAAGGAGTCGATCACATGGCGACAGGTGTAAAAATTGCAACAATCGGTGGCGGCAGCAGCTACACCCCTGAATTAATGGAAGGTTTTATCAAACGTTATGATGAATTACCGATTCGAGAAATTTGGTTAGTAGATATTGAAGCAGGAAAAGAAAAATTAGCGATCGTTGGTGCGATGGCTCAACGAATGTGGGATGCTTCGCCTTATGATGTAAAGGTTTACATGACGCTAGATCGGGAAGAAGCGTTGAAAGATGCCGATTTTGTTACTACGCAATTTAGAGTTGGTTTGTTAGAAGCGCGGATCAAAGATGAACGGATCCCAGCTTACTATGGCATGTTGGGCCAAGAGACCAATGGTGCTGGCGGTATGTTTAAAGCTTTCCGAACGGTTCCGATCATTTTAGAAATCGTTGAAGATATGAAACGCTTATGTCCGGATGCTTGGTTGATTAACTTTGCCAATCCAAGTGGGATGGTAACCGAAGCAGTTGTCCGTTATGGAAAATGGGACAAAGTGATCGGCTTATGTAATGTGCCGGTAATGGCGACGATGGTAGAACCTGAGATGTTAGGCAAGCAGGCAGATGAATTAATTTATAAATTTGCTGGTTTGAATCATTTCCATTGGCATAAAGTTGCGGATGATCATGGTAAAGATGTAACGATGGAAATCGTTGAAAAAATGTATGCTGGTGAAACAGGCTTACCAAAAAATATCCATGATATCCCATTCCCACGTCGTTTACTAGAACAGATGCAAATGATTCCTTGTGGCTATCATCGCTACTATTATATGGAAGAAGAAATGTTAGAGCATGCTTTGGAAGAGTATAAGACGATCGGGACGCGAGCACAGCAAGTGAAAAGAACTGAAGAAGAATTGTTTGAACTATACAAAGATCCAAACTTAGATCATAAACCAGAACAACTTGGACAACGTGGTGGGGCTTATTATTCTGATGCTGCTTGTGAATCGATCGCGTCGATTTATGCCAATAAAGATACCCAGCTTGTTGTTTCAACTAAAAATAATGGTGCTGTTCCAGATCTTCCAGCAGATTGTGTAGTCGAAGTATCTGCTTATATCGGTGGCCAAGGTGCTCGCAGTGTTGCCTTTGGTGAACTCCCAACAGCAGAACGCGGTTGGTTACAAGTCATGAAGGCGATGGAATTACTAACGATCGAAGCTGCTGTGACGGGTGATTACGATACGGCTTTACAAGCATTCACGATCAATCCGATGGTCCGTTCAGGAAAAACAGCGCAACGAATGATGGATGAATTATTTATTGCTCATAAAGAGCATTTGCCAAACTTTAAAACAACGATTGAACGTTTAGAAAAAGAAGGCATCGAGGTACAAGACGAAGTTGCACGTGAATTAGACTTAGTAAATGTATAAAAGAAATTAAAGAGAGCAGGGAAATCATGGGATTTAGAAAAGACTTTTTATGGGGCGGCGCCACTGCCGCTAATCAATGTGAAGGTGGATATAATGAAGACGGACGCGGTCTAGCCAATGTAGATGTCGTGCCGATCGGAGAAGATCGCTTTCCAGTAATCACTGGACAAAAGAAAATGTTCGATTTTGACGAAGAACATTTTTATCCAGCAAAAGAAGCGATCGATATGTACCATCATTGGAAAGAAGACATCGCACTGTTTGCTGAAATGGGTTTTAAAACGTATCGTTTATCGTTAGCTTGGAGCCGTATTTTCCCAAATGGCGATGAAAAAGAACCGAACGAAGCCGGGTTGAAATTCTACGAAGACATTTTTGAAGAATGCAAAAAATATGGTATCGAACCGTTAGTAACGATTACTCATTTTGATTGCCCAATGCATTTAGTAGAAAAATATGGCGCATGGCGTAGCCGTGAATTAGTTGGTTTTTATGAAAACCTATGCCGTGTGATCTTTAATCGCTATAAAGGGTTGGTGAAATACTGGTTGACCTTCAACGAGATCAATATGATTTTACATGCACCATTCATGGGAGCGGGTCTTTACTTTGAAGAAGGCGATAATGTCGAACAGGTCAAATATCAAGCGGCTCATCATGAGTTAGTTGCTTCAGCGATCGCAACAAAAATTGCGCATGAAGTAGATCCTGAAAATCAAGTCGGTTGTATGTTAGCCGCGGGCTCTTACTATCCTTATACACCAAAACCTGAAGATGTGTGGGCGGGACGTCAAGATGAACGTGAAAACTACTTCTTTATCGATGTTCAATCACGTGGTGAATACCCAGCATATGCATTGAAGGAAATGGAACGTAAAGGGATCGAAGTGAAAATGGAAGAAGGCGATAAAGAGTTATTGAAAGCTCATACCGTTGATTTCATTTCTTTCTCTTACTATTCTTCTCGGGTAGCAACAACTGATCCTGAATTACTTGAGCAAACAGCTGGAAATATTTTTGCTTCAGTCAAAAACCCATACTTAGAATCAAGTGAATGGGGTTGGCAAATCGATCCACTAGGCTTACGTATTACGATGAATGATCTATATGATCGTTATCAAAAACCATTATTTATTGTTGAAAATGGTTTAGGTGCAGTAGATACACCAGATGAAAATGGCTATGTCGCCGATGATTATCGTATCGACTATTTAGCGCAACACGTCCGAGCGATGCGAGATGCCGTTGATCTAGATGGTGTAGATCTTTTAGGTTATACGACTTGGGGCTGTATCGATTTAGTTTCTGCAGGGACAGGTGAAATGAAGAAACGTTACGGATTTATTTATGTCGATCGAGACAATCAAGGAAATGGAACCTTGAAACCTGAATTCCCGGAATTTATAACGAGGGAGGGGCAACCCCTAACGCCTCATATAATTCCTTCTGCTTCGTCGTAACCTCTCCCAACAGGCGTCCATGTCCGGGGGACTCGAATAATTCAATCGTG
>NZ_BAAFRV010000013.1:0-67143 GCF_045862035.1 Enterococcus hailinensis
TTATAATCGTAATCGAATCCATAGTTCGATTCATTACTTAACTCCACAGGAGTTTGAAGATTTAGAAACAGAGAAAATGTCTTAGCAGTCTCTACTAAAATATGTCCAAGATATTGACTCAAATCCATCACTTAAATTGCAATACATAAAAAGTTCATCAATTAACTCTTTGAAAACAACATATCTATTTTCTCTTAAATCATTATTTTTAATTTCGTATCTATATCCATGATACAAATCGCTTCGCTCAATCACTCGATCAAAAATACCCATTTTTTTATACTTCCATAGTAAATTTTCGACTTTACTATCATATATTGGATATTCTTTTGGGTTAGAAAAACTACAGAATTTTGTAGCAAACGAAAATATTATTCCAGTAGTTCCGTTATTTGCTAAATCCCAAACTGCACTAGGATCACCTTTTTTTTCTTTAGAATCAAATTTCACATGATTTGCTACAATCCAATTTGCTACGGCAAGAACATCTTTATTATACAAATTAGTGCTATAAACAGAATTCAATATAGAAACTTTAGTAAAAACATTGGCAAAATCACTATTAATTTTATTGGAAAACATGGATACTAGAACTTCTTCTGGTTTTTCATAGATATCTTCACTATTCCACGCTTTGATACTATCACCTATTAAATCATTTGAAGGTAAACTATTTTCCATTTTGGCAACTCCACTTTATTCTTTTATTATGGATCTTCGTATCGTTCTATATCTTTAAATTTTCCATTTGCGGTAATTTCTTAATCCACATAAATATTACTCCTTAATCCGAATGTAGATATCATTCTATACCGTACTCCATATAACCCGTTTGGATTTCTCCTGATGTTTTCATATGCCTAGGCGTACTTCTCAAGGCTTCTTCTATAGACATGCCATTTTGCACCTTATATGCAGCGGGTGACATACCGTAAACATTCACGAAGCCGGTCAAAGTACTTGTATCTGTAGAAATATCTTGAGTTGTATCATCATTTTGTTGCTGAGCTTGATTATTCGAGTCTAATTGATCTTTTTGAGCTTGGGTAATGATATTGCCTGCATCATCCATAGCAAGACCATTCTCGCTTAGAGCCATACCGAACGCTTCCCACTCCTTATTGGACCAGTTTGTGCGATCGGCTGGAGTAGATTGCAATGTGCGTTGTTTTAGCTGTTCATACGTTTCCTGTTGAACCGCTGCAGGAGTAGTAATAGAATCTGTAGTTGACGATGAATCTGTAGCAGAGCTTGAAATAGAGCTTGTAGTTGTGGTACTGCTGCTTTCTTTAGTCTGGCTACTTTTAGTTTCCTGCTGTTTAGAAGTAGAGTCTGTAGTTTTATCATTCGAACAAGCAGCTAATAGTAAAGCAGAACATACCAACAATGCAATACTAATTTTTTTCATTTTATTTCCTCCTAAATATTTTACAATTTTATTCATATTAAGGAATCCCCAAAGTGGGGCAACGAATTAGTAGCTTCCGGTCCAAGATGCGTCGGCGAAATACACTTCATAATTAGGCGTATCATTTTTAACATCAAAATACGCAACACCAGTAGCTGATTTACCAGGTTGGATTGTATCTGAATAAAAATCTCTAGAGTTCAATTCAGCTTTCATGTTTTGACCGTCATAGAAATCCAGCTGATGAGCTGTAACTTTGAAAGGGTTATCTCCAAGATTCGTAACAGTAAAGCTAACTTTTGCATAGTAGCCATTTTCAGGGACATAGTAGTCTCCGTCACCCATATCTTTCTCAACAGAGTCGATTTTAACATCGATCATATCACCAGACTCGCTAGTAAAGGGTTGGCTTTGACCGATAGATGCAGAAACCTGCGCATTTGAGCTACTGTCACTGACATCCTCAGAATCTGATTCGTACGCTTCTTCTGCAGCCACTTGTTGCTTTGCTTCTTCAAATTCATCGTCTATATTATAAGATGATGAACTTTCTTCTGTTTCTGCTTCGTTTGAGGTTGAGCACCCAGCAATAAATACACCGACAAATAAGCATGATAAAACACAAATTATCTTTTTCATGATTTCCCCTTCTTTCAATTAGCAACTTGTACTACCATCATATCATCTTCAAAGACAATTGTTCAATTCGTAACAATTAGATAGTGGTTTACTTAATTCTTCATACAGTATTATTTATAACCCATAAAATCTGGTTCTTCCTTTGTTAAGCCAAAACCTATTGCTAACTCTTCGCCTTCATTAGTCTCATCAGTAAATATTTTTGCTTCCGAAATATTTTGAGTAAAAATGATTTCTTCTTTTACTTTTCTAGTCACACTTAGCTCATAACGTTTAAAAAACAGTCTACCCATACGCAATACATACTTTGGCAATATCTTTCTTTTTTCTTCTTCATACTCGTCCACCTGCTTATTCAATTCTTTTTGAAGTCGGTACTCGGCTTTATTTCTACGTGTTCTATATTCTTTCAGTTCAATATTATTTTTTTCTGATAGTATTTGGTCTGTAATCGGAAGCCTTGCCATGTAGCCATCATGTTCAGGGCTATATTGTGTTTTGTGGTCTGAATCCAAATATTTCTCAGATAGCAAAATGATATCCTCTTTGCTAGTGACGGATAATGCTTTAAAAAAGATTTTTGCCATTCTTTTCTCGTATTCATTCAGTTCGTTTCTATATTCCATGAATCCCGCCCATTTTGCCAAGTATCTTTTTACGTTCGGATAAATTACTGGGTAACTCATTACAACACCTCCGCCATTAGTTCAATATCAAGGTATAAATTATTCGCTAACTCAATTCGTTCGTCTGGTGGTTCATAGCCAAATTTGAACGCCGTAGCTGTCTCTATCTCGTAAATTTCATCAAGTACCTTCTCGTATATCCTTTGACTCCAAAAGCCTTTTTTGAGACTCTCACGTTCGATTGTAGCAAGGCTAGATAAGAACCTTTCAAACTGGCTTCTACGATACTCCCAACGTTTTATACGCTTATCTACCAACGAACATGCTTCTACATTATCAGCTACTAGCTGTGCTATTTTAGGGGCTTTCGCATGGATAGACAATTCATCATAAGTTATGCTAGTACAAAGGCTTTGATTATATAGTTCTTTTCTTATTGATTGTTTTTCTATCTCTAGTTTTTTGAGATATAAATCAATATTTAAATATCGCTTTAAATTATATTCGTTATCCACGCTATCCTCCTAGTAGTTTTCAAATGTACCTTGATAGTAATTTGGATTATCTTTTAACATACATAGATTTAAAGTAAATGTTCTATTAATATTTTTAAATACAAAAAGACGGTATGCTTTTAGTCATACCGCCTTTACCCAAAGAGAGAGAAAGAAGTTTGGAAACAACGATCCTCTTATAGCCATTTCTATCAACTATTATGGCGGGACTATTTATAAAGTTTCTAAAGGGAGATTCGTTCACACAAGAGAGGGCTTCGATTTATTGCCTCTCGCTTGCATAGGGGGGTCATAAATTTTTACCACTCAATTTGTCTAGCATTCTTGTCAATAAATCTTAAATAGTCATCTAGCCAACGAACATTCAAATTAAAATCTGCATCATAAAGAAAATGACGTTTTTGCTCGCTCACTTTGTCCAGCTCATATTTTAGTTTCTTATCAAATTCCGACCAAGCTTTTAGATTTTCTCGGTATTCTTTTTCTGCTTCTTTGTAGGCTTTTCCTAGTTCTTCTTTATAGTTATTAAAAATATATTCCCTAATAGAAGTCGCAGTTGTTTCATTGTTTAGCTTCAAAGATTCAAGTTCTTTATTTAATTGAATTAACTGGTCATTGATCTCAGACGTTCTTAATGGCTCAACAGCTTTGATGGTTACTAACTCATTTATTTTCTTTTGGATATCATTTTTTTCTTTTTCAATTTCCTCTTTATCTACACGCTTTGTAGCTTTTTGAGTATCACTACGCATCCGACTTACAATACCTATCAGTTCTTTAGCCTTGCTTTCATCAGTTGGTAAATGTTCAGTATTAATAATTTCATTCATGTATTATTCTCCTAACACTAATTTTATAAAATCTTTTTTGTCACGATCTGTATCTAATTTATTGATTTTATTAAAGTAATCATTAAAGTATTCGAGTGCCTTACTCTTTCCATATTTTTTTACTAATGCTTGCATAAGCAAATCTTTATTGGTTTGGACTACTTTCAAATCTAATTCCCTTTTGCTCATAGCAGGCAAATCATTGATTCTTCTCCGTTTATAATCACTTCTTGTATCTATCAATCGCATACTTATTTCCCTCCTTATTCCAAAAATAAAAGAGACTACCTCTCTCAAATTAATGAGTGAAGTAGCCTCTAGCTTTGTCTAGTCAGCTTTATTTAATTTGCTCTCCAATTTGCTTAGTAATATATACTGGTACGCCGTTCGCATACTTGATAACTACCTCACCATAATCAATTGGCTCAATCTTTATTTCTTTACCATCTTTTAAGATAATCAAATAATTTTCTATCTTTATCTACTCCTTTATTATAACATAAAAACTAATTTTTTAATACACTAAAATGCTTATATACAGAGGTTTATCGATTATTTTAAATAAACTAATCTCGGAAATTTAATAAAGAAAAGTATTGGCTTACTATTATTTATTCTAGAATTTATACACTATCAATCCATCCTATTCAAGTTCTAGGTGAATCTCAATAAACGGACTATACAACAAGTAATTTCTACCATCATCAAACTGTATGCTTATACAATTATCCTTTAATATTTTAAAACCATGTACTCCTCTTTGACCAGTTGCATATCTAACACGTTCCACACCATCGAACACATAAACCACTTCAATCATCTATGCTACCTCCAATAAGTTAGCTATCAATTCATCATCTGTTAGTAGCAAAGCCAAGAACTTATCATGGATGTTTAAAAACAAATTATCCTCATTCGATGTAAGCTCTCGTTGTCTCGCTCGGTCATATAGATTAAGCAAACAATTAAATTCATCCATTAGCTCACCTGTATCATCATAGTTCCCACTGTCAGCCAATGATCCCACTACTAGCGACTGACACCACACT
The DNA here is from genome assembly GCF_045862035.1 of Enterococcus hailinensis. Taxonomy (NCBI): domain Bacteria; kingdom Bacillati; phylum Bacillota; class Bacilli; order Lactobacillales; family Enterococcaceae; genus Enterococcus; species Enterococcus hailinensis. The sequence goes on from NZ_BAAFRV010000013.1 coordinate 5,068, forward strand.
ACTGACTCCTGCAGCCAGTCAGGTTCTTCTACCATTATCTTTAATACTTCTGGATCAAATGTGGAATAATCTTCTGTTACCAATCCCACACTAAATGCCAGCGTGTTCATTAGAAACCGATCTATTTCATCTGTATATTGAAAGTTCGGTGCTTTGTTTGTTGAAATAATATTGAGCATTTACTTTCCTCCTGTTTAAATTGTCTGTCTTTTTTCCATTCATTGTCCGTAGTTCAATTTTTTTAAACCTTGATATATCAACGATTGTCCGTATTGTCCGACTTTTTACGCTACTTCTTTATATAAATAATATTACTAATATTTTTACTTTTTTATTTTTAAAAGAATTAACAAAAAATAGGGACAATAGGGACAATCCCTTGATACGTATGGCTTTCTTTTAGAAAAAATAGGGACAAAAGTCGGATAGAATAGAGACAATTACTCGTCCGTGATGTGGTATGTGGAAATTAATTTCAAACCAGTGTAACGTTCTTTGTGGCTTCCGCTATCGTTAAAACCTCTGGTATGTTTCTTTCTAGGTACATCAAACTTTTTGTTTAGATACTTAGTCAATTCAATCTTACTTTGGGGTTTAAATCCATTTTGCATACAAAATGCTTTGTATTCTAAGTAAACAGTAGTCGCAATTTCTCCCCTAGTTTCGGTATTATCGATCTTGCAACATTCAAAAACAAATTGTCCCATTCGGTCATTATCAAACAACCATTCGGCTTTAGTTTGCCGCATACTTTCGGAACGTGTAAAAGTAGCTTTCTTGCCATCGAATATTTTTCTAAACTCTTTAATACATTCATAGGCAAATGCGGGCGCTTCTTTCTCGATTGCTTCTAAGTCCTGTTCCTTCCAGAAAGTAGCACCTTCTTTCCGTTGATTACCAATAGTAATTGGTACGACTGTAAGGCGATCAGCAAACCCTGGGCTTATATCTTTAAAATGAAAGAAGGCGTTCATACTAAAAATGTGTTTAGCGTGGCTTACAAAAGTAAATCCTTGAATCCCTTTGAATTCTCCCTTAATAGCGTCTGAACCTGTTAAACGCTTCAAAATACCTGTCTGACTAATGTAATCATCATCAATATCCCCACTAATATTGAAAGCTTTGCCCAATAAATCTACTATCGAAAATTTTTCTTTGGTTAATTCTTGCGGTGTTAGCGCTGTACGATTTTCTTTTGTAACATAATATTCAGCTATCATGTTAAGAAAACTTGATTTTCCTTCGCCACCTTCGCCGTATAAAAACACTAAATCTTGAGCTGGTGCATGACTTCGATAAAATGTATAACCAATGAACTGTTTCATGAATAATGCTGCCTCACCAAAAAAATCAGTAAAAAATTTATCAGTTGCCGGCGTAGCTTTCCCCGACATATCCAAATTGTAATCATAAGAGATAAGAATATAATTCGATGGATCATGCGAATTAATTTCATCGGTCAAAATGTTATACGTTCCATTTTTGAATGGTACTAGCGCTGGATTGCTATCTTCAAAAGGTGATCTATTCGAATAACTCGGATCGTACGTTTTTTGTTTTACATATGTTTTAACTGGTGATATATATTTTTGATCGTAGAAACCCCACATTTGTAACTCCTCAAGACAAATTTTCTCGGCAAACATTATTAGTTCGTTTTTGCCAAAATACCGCCATGCGCCTTTTTTTGATTCATAAACAGCACCTTCTAACAACTTAGGAAATCGTAGTAAATGGTGCCTTTGGATAATTAGATCTCCCATTACCTCATGATTAAATCCATATTTAAAAGTTGCGCTGCTTACATGACCGTTGTTATCTTTTTTAATATTTGGGATAATCCAGAACCATTTAGGTGTATCATTGTTCAATTTACTTGTGGCATTTTTTATAAAAACAGCTCTTTCTTCCATATCAATAATCTTTTCAGATTGTTTAGTAATCTCACTTAATTCGATATTAATATGAATAGATTCGTTTGTTTTTGTTGTTAACCCTGGCACTGATATGAAGTAACTATCTTTCTTTTTAGGATCATAAACGTTTACAGTGTCTGCAATAGCTTTCTCCAGTGTAATTTGTCCATAAGTAGCGCCGTCGCTTCGGTGTTTCCGATCCCATTTTTCACGATATAGCCCCGACTGTCTAAAAATGGTGTCCATCATTCCGTAGTCTTTCTTAGAAAAAAAGGCTAAATAATTTGCTAGTGCTTGATCCGCCGATGACCAGTCATCATTATAGTAGCTAATATCTCCACGCATTAGAGATGAAATTTTGCTACCCGCTTTTGATTGGTTCATTGCTCGAATAATTTCAGCTTCACTTAAATTGTTAGGTTCATAATTTGCAATACGTGGCTGTGGAGTTACCTTCTCTTTTTTAAAACTATATTCTTTAATGATAAAATCAATCATTTTCTGGCAGTTCTGTGGTTCTAAATCGTTGTAACGATCTCCAGAAACCGTTACCCACCCAGTGTTAGTAAAAAACTCAATTTCTTCACCGCTTGCTGTTTTGCGCTTACGCCCAATATCACTGGGAACATTTCCAATCACCCAAACGTGTAAGCCACGCCCAGATGGACTCTTTTCAGCGTAGCCAGCATTGGTAATCGTTTGAAGTTCTTCACTAATGAATTCAACGCCCCTGCTGTTGTCTAAATCCACACACTGATACGGTGTGCTGCCTTGAGAAAAACCAATACCATCTGCAAAGCCAGCTTCTACCGCTTGTTTAACCTCTAAAAAACTAAATAATTCTCTTTCTTGCCACCCATATAAAAATTGTCCATTTAAATCAACGGGAACTTTATTTATTTTTTCTGGTTCTTTTTTATCAGGAACAGCTTTCCAACAAAGCCAACGATTGTATTTTTTCATTTCGTCTGGAATGTTTTCCCAAACTGGTTCACGTATTTTATCTGTTGCTAATAATGCCAATAAACTTCCCTCCCCTAACTCGCAAAAATTGCCTTCGGTGTGCCATCTTCATTAAATCGATCGTTAAACACAAGCCAAACTTGCTGTGCTTCAAAATTCAGCCATTGTGGGTTATTGTCTCCGTTCATATCAGTCAAAACAGAAAGAGTGATTTCTCGATCCATATCATTTCCAGCACCTACCGTAGCACCATGAGATAAAATTGGTGTATCAATCGGTATTTCTTTAAATCCCCAACGATCAATCATCATAATTTTCCCAGTGGGTTTTCCTGTCGGATCATATTGTTTTTCTAGCAACGTTTTACTCATGATTGATTCCCTCGTTTCGTTGGTCATAGTCGTAAAAATCGTATCGCATGAACAATGCTATTGCTGTACTTACAAGCAACGCTATCTTTATTGGTGCTGGTAGAAAGGTGACCACGCCACCTAAAATAATGCTAAGCAAAATTAAATTTGTTCTCTTATTCATTGTGATTCCCTCCTAATCTGGGCAAATGGTATTAGATATTTCTTGGATCGCTTCACCAACTATTTGAAGGTTATCGCCCATATCTTCCATCAACCCACTTTGTATTTGATGATTCACCGCGAACTGATCCCCGCTGACTCGTGAGTATTCCAGGTTTTCAGCCAGTCGGTGTAATACCTTAATTTGTTGCGCACATTCGGTTAGTTTCTCTGCCTGTTTTAAGAGTTCATCATTAGTTAAATGTTCCATCATAGTTTCCTCCGATTTTTTAATATGGTATAATCGGAACAAAGAATATCGGGTTTTATCCCAATATGTGTGCCTTTAACGTTCGCTTTGGTCGGTGGAATCGTTAAGGCTTTTTCTTTGTTCTCGATCATAGTTTTGCTCCTAGTTTGCTACTACTGGCATTTTTAGCGTAGTTTGATAAATTACATCTTGTCCGTTTAGAATGCCCTTGATTGTTGTGTAGTCAAAGTTTAACCCTAATAACGTTGTAACCTGTTGTTCTCGCTGATTCACTGCTTCAATTTCCTCTACTGTTAAATAATCAAGTGGTGTAGCTTTCTTGGTTGCTTCCCTAGCCTCACGTAATTGTTTAGCATTAAATCCTAACGCTGTTTTGTAAACAAGGTCTGTATAATGTTTATAGTAATGCGAAGACAGACCCAACTCTTTTATAACATCCGTCATCGATTTACGGACACGTTTACCATAATGACGTTCCATTCTTCGAGCGTACAACTCGTTTTTCATATCATAGAATTGACGAACTAATTCTTTTTTAAAGATTCTGACTGGCTCTGTATTATCAAGATAAGTAACTAAAAGCGTTGTTTGTTCTTCATTCAGAATGTAAGTTTTTTTAGGTCTACCACCTAACGTCCCCTTTTTAGGTTTACGGATTTCAAATCGCAAAACTCCAAAATCTTCTAAGTCCGATTGATAAGTTCTAATTAATCGCTTTACTGATTCTTGATCATTTTCCGAATACTTCGCAATAATCTCATCAGTAGTAAATGGTTCTTCCTCGATATACTCTGAATTTAAAAATACTAATTCGTTCATTCCGCTTCCTCCACTTCGATCCCTAGCAAGCTTGCTAACAACTCAACTTGCTGATACAAAATTTCTTGATACTCTTCAATAGAAAGTCGTTCTTGAAACTCTGCTTGTACTAAATCGTTCAAACCTTGCAATACTCCACTTACCGTTGGATCTTTAGGTAGCAATTTCTGATAGTCCATTTGCTCGTATAAGCAATTAAAAGTTTCTTCTAGTGCTTCGCCTTCCAAATTTGCTAATTCCTCAGCGGTTTCTTCTGTAACAACTCTCGATAATACTTTTTCAATTACTTTATTTTGTGTTAAATCCATTTTGGTTCCTCCTGTTAATCACTTGCCCCCACGCTTGCGATTATTTTTGATGATTCATAAGCCATTTTTTTGTTTCTTCTTTAGAAAAAAAGATTAATCCGTCAATTTGAATAACTGGCAATCCCATACTCTCTAATTTAGAAAGTGAATTGTAACTAATGCCTAGCCATTTTGCCATTTCACCTTTTTTCAAAAAGTCCTTATCAACGTTAGCCACATTTTTGGCTTCCGCCATTGCTTCTTTAGTAATCTCAAAAACATATTCTTTTAAAGAAGCTGCTTGCTCGTCTGATAGCATTACTTGAAATCCGTTCATGTTTGTCACCTCTATTACATTTATGTAGTTATTATTTTACATATGTATAGTATCATCACTTTAAATCATTTGCAAGCATATAGTTAAAAAAATACATGTATATAGGAATTATGATTGCTAAAGAAATTAAAAATCGCTATACTTGTACTATCGAAGGAGGGGAAACTGTGCATAAAGTTAATTTAAAAAATATCCTTGAAGAAAAAGGAAAAACTATGACTTGGCTACATGAGCAAACTAAAATATCAAAAAATACGCTTAGTTTAATATCTAATAATTCAAGTAAGGGGATTCAATTTGATACATTAGAAAAAATCTGCCTTGCCCTAGATATAACTCCTAATGATCTGATAATTATCAAGGAAGATTCCTATGATATGTCTATTTTGTCTGAAACATTTGAAGAATCGACACAAACTCATTATATTTTGGGGGAGTATATTCCCATGAGTAAAATGAAGGAAATGATTCAGAATGGAGGGATGACTACTGCAAACGATCCTTGGTTTATTGTTAAATACCCAGAGAATTTGAAGAATAATAAATTAATATATATAGAAGTAAGTATGCCTTCTCAAGAAGAATTAAGTAAAATTGATTTGGCTTTTATTACAAGTCTTACCGATCAAAGAAATAAAGAATTCTTTCAATCACTAGATGAAACAGAGATTTATTATTTCATTGAACAAATTTTTAATTTCATTATCTTAAAAAGAATCGGGTTAACTAATGATCAGATTATAGTTGGCTTAAAAAATAAGCCAGAATCTGATAGTTATACCGCTTTTATTTTTGTAAAGAATGATAATGGCGATTATGTTTTAAATTAAACCCTTCCTCCCACTCGCCCCCCACGGCTTGCTACACTATGGAGGGGAAATCTTATGGCAACATTCAAGCAATATGAAACTAAAAAAGGTAAATTTTGGCTCTATGAAGCCTATCTTGGAATGAACAAAATGACTGGCAAACCTGATAAGGTTCGTAGACGAGGTTACAAAACAAAAAAAGAAGCCCAGCTTGCCTTGTCACGGTTGCAAGTGGACTACGATAAAAACGGTATTAAAAAAGCGAACAACGAGACGTTTAAAGAAGTTTATGACTTGTGGCTAGAAACATATAAAACCACTGTCCGTGAAGCCACCTTCATGAAAACTGAAATCAAGTTTAGAAAGTGGATTCTTCCAAAATACGGAAATCTTCGTATAAATGAAGTCACGGTAAAAAAAGCCCAACAAATTGTAAATAGCTGGGCTGAAACTACCGATCAATATAAGGTTCTTCATTCAACTTCTAAGCGTATTTTTAGCTATGCTATCAATCTTGGGATCATTGAGACTAATCCATTAGAAAACGTCCTAATGCCTAAAAGAACCACCACTAAGCATGAAGAAAAGGTCAAAGTTTACAGTAAAGAACAACTGATAACCTTGTTTGATTACCTAAACAGCAAACCTGAAACTTATCGAAATGACTTTGATAAAACATTATTACGTTTTCTCTTTTATAGTGGGGTTAGAATTAGTGAAGCCCTTGCATTGAATTGGTCAGACATTGATTTTCAAGAAAATACAGTCACCATCAATAAAACACTAAGCCAATCCAAAAATGGCTATAAAATCAGTGATCCTAAAACTGATCGTAGTGCTGGAGTTCTTCCACTAGATGAAAGAACAATTTCTATACTAAAAAAATGGCAGATTAACCAGCGAAAATATATGCTGACACTTGGCATTACTAATCCGACTATGATTTTTTGCGGTATCTATAAAGAACTAATCACACACCACGCTATTTACGCAAGATTGAATACTATTTGTGAAAAAGCTATGGTTCCGTTTCTCGGTGTGCATGTAACAAGACATACTCACGCTTCAATGCTCTTGGACGCTGGGGCTACTATGGTAGAAGTTCAAACTAGATTACGGCATACAAAAATTAGTCAGACGATCGATTGCTACGGTCACTTGGCAAAAGAAACGAAAGAAAAGACTGTTGAAAAATTAGTACAACACTTAAATATCGACTAGATGGCATACAATGTGGCATACAGTAAAAAATAAAAAAAGGAGAAACCCTATCATATCAAGGTTTCTCCTAGCTTTATAGCCTATTCTTCTTCTTCAGTCATGAATGTATTGAATACTTCTTCAATCATATCCCATTCAGCATCTGTTTCGATTTGTTGTAAGTCACCTTCACTGCCGTCTTCGTTTTCAACGTAAGCGTAAGCTTGTAATTCTACATCTTCATCTTCAGGTGCTCCTGCTGGATAAAGTAACACATAGTTACGATTAAATTCTTCTTGACCATCGATCGTCAAAAGAATTTCATAAAGGGTTTCATTTCCTTCATCATCTACTAAAGTAATTAATTCATGTTCGTGATCATGGTCATGTGTGTGTTCGTGTGCCATTGTCATTCCTCTTTTCTAAAATTTGCTGCTTGTGCGATCAAGATAGTTTTGTAAAATCATGACTGCCGCAAGCTTGTCTATTACTTTTTTACGTTTTGAACGTGAAACATCTGCTTGTTCAACTAACATTCGTTCTGCCTGAACTGTCGTCAGACGTTCATCTTGAAATTCAATAGGTAAACCAAAAAGCTCCTTGATTTGTTCCGCATAAGCCATTGAAGCTTCGGCACGCGGTCCAATCGTATTATTCATGTTTTTAGGGAGACCTACTACAAATTTAGTTACTTTATACTCTTTGACCAGTTCGCCTAAGCGATCAAAACCAAATTCTTCATTGGCCTCATCGATTCGAATGATTTCTACTCCTTGTGCGGTCCAGCCGAAAGGATCACTGACTGCGATACCGACGGTTTTTGAACCCACGTCTAATCCCATCACTCGCATCAAACGTTAATACCATGATCTTTAAGATAGTATTTCACTAAAACTTCCATCACTTCATCACGTTCGTGACGACGAATCAAGTTTCTTGCATCTTGATAACGAGGAATATAGGCAGGATCGCCTGATAATAAATAGCCGACGATTTGGTTGATCGGGTTGTAGCCTTTTTCAGCTAATGCATTGTAAACGATCGTCAATGTCTCACTGATTTCTCTTTTATGATTATCATCAAAATCAAAACGGACTGTTTCATCTGTGTATCCCATTTTCTCACACCTCTCTTTGAAAGTATCAACAATTATATTTTACTAAAAGAAAACAAAACTTACAAATCTAGCAAGCTCTTAAATCGTTGACTTAACAAAATCTTCCGAATTATTATAACATGGTTTCACTTCAATTCGTATTTTATTAAGCATCTTTTTTTCTTTCAGTCAAAAAGCTCGTTATACTTTAACTAAAAGGAGGACAGTATTATGTTAAAAAGATTTTTTACACTACTTGCCTGTGTGATCGGCGTAGAGTTGGTTGGATCAATCTCAGGCTTTTTTGCCGGTGATATTCCTGCAGTATACGCACAACTAAACAAACCACTATTTTCACCACCGGGAAGTTTGGTAGGAACTGTTTGGATCATTCTATATGCTTTGATTGGATTGGCCTTATTTTTGGTGATTGACAGCAAGGAAAGACGCAGTAAAACATTCGCTTATTTACTTTTTGCGATTCAATTAATTCTTAATTTCATCTGGAGTATCATTTTCTTTGGGGCTTCTCATTTTTGGATTGCTTCATTCATCAGTCTCTTTTTATTGATTTCCATTTTATTCAGCATCCGTGAGTTTCGCAGAATCTCAAAAGTGGCTGCCCTTTGTTTCATTCCTTATCTCGCATGGGTAGCTTTTGCTACATACCTATCTTTTGGATTAGCTATTCTAAATTAAATTTTATGCTACCAGAATTTTTTTCTGGTAGTTTTTTTATAAAAAAAACTCTTGAGGAATTCCTCAAGAGTTCAAGCGATTGGATTAGTATAGTTCTAAATATTGATCGCGTTCCCACTCAGAAACTGTTTGACGGAAGGCTGCCCATTCCATACGTTTTGCTTCATTGAAGTTCGTATAGATATGTGTGCCCAAAGCATCGACCATAATTTGATCTTCACGCAATGCTTTGATCGCATTGTGGATCGTTGAAGGTAAATCATAGATTTCTGCTTCTTTGCGTTCTTCTTCTGTCATCACATAGATATTACGATCGACTGCTGCTGGAGGTGTTAAGTCATTACGGATACCATCTAGACCAGCTTCAATCAATACAGCCATTACCAAATATGGATTTGCTGCTGGATCAACAGAACGTAATTCTAAACGAGTAGACAATCCACGAGATTCAGGGACACGAATCAATGGTGAACGGTTACGTCCGCTCCAAGCAACGTATACAGGTGCTTCGAAACCAGGAACTAAACGTTTGTAAGAGTTAACGATTGGGTTACATACTGCCGTGTATGCGCGAGCGTGTTTCAATAAACCTGCTAAGAATTGATAAGCAGTTTTACTTAATTTCATTGGGCCATCTTCATCATAGAATACATTGCCTTCATCATTGAATAAAGACATATTGCAGTGCATACCTGAACCATTGATTCCGTAAAGAGGTTTAGGCATAAATGTCGCATGTAAACCATGTTTGCGAGCAATTGTTTTAACGACCAATTTGAATGTTTGGATATTATCACAAGCTTCGATAGCATCCGCATATTTGAAGTCGATTTCGTGTTGTCCAGGCGCTACTTCATGGTGAGAAGCTTCCACTTCAAAACCTAAGCTTTCTAATTCTAGAACGATATCACGACGACAATTTTCACCTAAATCAGTTGGTGCAAAGTCGAAATATCCGCCTTTGTCATTCAAGTCTAATGTTGGGCTGCCATTTTCATCCATTTTGAATAAGAAGAATTCTGGCTCTGGTCCTAAGTTGAATGATTTGAAACCAAATTCATCCATTCCTTTTAAGACACGTTTTAAGTTTCCGCGAGGGTCGCCAGCAAAAGGTTTTCCATCTGGTCCATAGATATCACAAATTAAACGACCAACTTTTCCATGTTCACTTTCCCAAGGGAAAACCATCCAAGTTGTTAAATCTGGATATAAGTACATATCACTTTCTTCAATACGTACAAAACCTTCGATTGAAGAACCGTCAAACATCATCTTGTTGTCTAATACTTTTTGCATTTGACTAACTGGCACTTCAACATTTTTGATTGTTCCCATAATATCGGTGAACATCAAACGTAAAAAGCGGACGTTCTCCTCTTCAACTATTCGTTTGATATCCTCTTTGCTTAGGTCTCTTTTCGGCATAACTATCTAATCCCTTTCTCGCACTTCGTTTTTTTTATATTCCACAATCACTTACAGCTTTGGCCCTTGTGACTGGTATGGATGTTGTTGTTGTAAACCACCTTGTGTCAACATTTCGTCATAAAAAATACGACGAACATCTTTATCGGTCAATGGTGGTTTTTCTTTGGCAGCTTTTACTTCTTCTTGACGCATCTGATAGACATGTTTGATTCCTGCCATGTTAAGTCCATCAGATAGATAGTCCTTAATTTCCAGCAATACATCAATATCATTCAGAGAATACATCCTACGGTTTCCTTCGCTTCGTTCGGGATGGATCAATTCTTGCTCCTCATAATACCGAATCTGCCGTGCAGTCAAATCAGTCAATTTCATAACTGTACCAATTGGAAAAACAGCAAGTGAGCGTCGCAATTCTTTTTCCCGCATTACATTTCCCTCCTCGTTGTTGATGATGTAGTTAATTTTAAATAAAAAAACTACACATGATGTTCATGCTCTATACCTTTGAATTAGCAGCTATTAGCTAATCATCAGTTTAAGAAATAAGTAAACATTTGATTTTTTCAAAAAGATAAACTTTGCTTTTCACAACGTTTATTTTGATGTTGAAAAAAGGATACCACCCGATAGACCAATCGTCAAGAGTTAATGTCATATTTTCTTACATCAAATTCAAAAAAGTTCGTCTTTGCTTAAAAACAAATTTTTTGACAAAAAATAAAATCCAAAGTCACAGTGACTTTGGATTTGTATTAACGATAATATACTTCGTTCACAGCGTTTGCTACCGCAACTTTTACATGCTCAAAAGTTAACCCGCCTTGTAAATATAAAGAATACGGTTCTCTTAAAGGACCATCTGCACTCAATTCGATACTTGCACCTTGAACAAAGGTTCCAGCCGCCATGATAATATCATCTTCATACCCCGCCATGTATGAAGGTATCGGAGCAACATATGCATCGATTGGAGAATATTTTTGAATCGCCTGACAAAATTGAATCATTTTTTCTCGATCACGAAAATCAATCAATTGGATCAAATCTGTTCGTGGTTGGTCCCATTTAGGTGTTGATTCCAGATCATATTCTGCTAATAGCGCTGCAGAAAAAACAGCTCCTTGAATCGCTTGGCTTACTACATGCGGCGCTAAGAAAAATCCTTGTAGCATATCAAAGACACTTCCTAGCATCGCTCCGCCTTCCGCTCCAACTCCCGGTGTCGTCAAACGGTACGCACAGCGTTCGATTAAATCACTTTTCCCTGCGATATAGCCACCCGTTTTTGCAATGCCTCCGCCAGGATTCTTAATCAAAGAACCAGCCATCAAATCGGCTCCCACTTGAACCGGTTCTATTAATTCAGCAAATTCGCCATAACAATTATCGACAAAAATCACAACATTTGGGGCGATAGTTTTAACAAAATCACACATTTCTTTGATTTTTTCAATCGTAAACGATGGACGCGCAGCATAGCCACGTGAACGTTGGATTGCCACGACTTTTGTTTTTTCAGTCAATTTATTCTTGATACCTTCAAAATCAACATCACCATTTTCAAGCAAATCTACTTTGTCATATCCGATGTTGTATTCTTTGAATGAACCGATCCCATTTCCTTGAACACCAATCACTTCTAATAAAGTATCATATGGGGTACCCGTGATATACAGTAGATCATCTCCAGGACGTAATACACCAAATAACGAAGTAGCAATAGCATGTGTTCCCGAAACGATTTGTGGCCGCACAAGCGCTGCTTCTGCGCCTAAAGTTTGAGCATAGACAGCTTCCAAGACGTCTCTTCCCTGATCGTCATTTCCATAACCAGTCGATGGCAAAAAATGGCTTTCTGAGACATGATTTTCGCGAAAAGCAGTTAAAACTTTCGCCTGATTCGATAAAGCAACTTCTCGAATCTCTTGTAAACGATTCGCAATTTTCCGATCCACTTTATCAATTTTTTCAACTAACTCAGGAGCTAGCTCAGTTGTCCAATTCATCTTCCATTCTCCTAATCCAAAACGATTGTTTCTTAGCAAATCCTCGTACAATATATGCTTCTTTTTCTTCATCAAAAGTCTCGCTTAAAACTAATGTTTCTCTTTTCATTTCGTTCAACGCTTGACCTTCAGCTGCATCCAATGTTAGTAAATACGGTTCTAATAGATCCATGATTTCTAATTTAATTGCTTCTGCAAGTGCCTCTTTGCCTTTTGTCGACTTCGCTGAGATCAATACATTCGGAAACAGTGTCGGCGTGAATGAAAAAGCGGCGATTCGATCTGCTTTATTGTAAATCGTCAACACAGGAATATCATCCATCTCTAAATCCTTTAATAGCGCCATTACCGTTTTTTCTTGCTGCTGACGGTCTTCTGCACTTGCATCGACAACATGCAGCAATAGATCCATGCCTTTACTTTCTTCTAATGTCGATTGAAAAGCATTGACTAATTGGGTCGGTAGATCTTGAATGAAGCCAACAGTATCCGTAATCGTCGTTTCCATTCCTTGCGGAAGATGCCAGCGTTTTGTCAACGGGTCTAACGTTGCGAACAATTGATCTTTCGAATAGGTATCTGCGTTGGTCAATAAATTTAAAATAGTTGATTTTCCAGCATTCGTATACCCGATCAAACCCATTTGAAAAATACTCGACTGTTGACGTTTCTGGCGGCTCCTCTCACGATGAGCTTCAACTTCTTTTAACTCTTTTTTGATAGCCGAAATTTTTTGACGAATGTGACGGCGATCTGTTTCCAATTTGGTTTCCCCTGGACCACGAGTACCGATTCCACCACCTAGACGAGAAAGGCTTTGACCTTGTCCAACTAACCGCGGCAACAAATAATCCAGCTGCGCCAATTCAACTTGTAATTTCCCTTCTTTAGAGCGCGCACGTTGGGCAAAGATGTCTAAAATCAATTGGATCCGATCAATCACCGGCACGCCAACTTTTGTTTCAATCGTTTGACTTTGGCGCGGAGTTAATGCGTGATTAAAAATAACTAGCTCAGCCTCGTGAGCGTCTACCAATTGCGCGAGTTCTTCGACCTTGCCTTTTCCAATGATCGTTTGACGATCTACACGTGGTCTTTTTTGAGTCAGTGAATGAACGATTTCTCCTTGAGCTGTTTTGGCAAGCCCAGCTAACTCATGCATCGATTCTAAATAGTTATTTTTGTTTTCGTCGGTTTCGACACCTACTAAAATGACTTTTTCTGTCAATCCGATCCCTCCTGTAACCATTTTTCGATGGTCATTTCGATCTCTTGCATTTCATCTGGATGCTGTACTAAATCATACCATTGAACAGTCATCCGATTTCTAAACCAAGTCAATTGACGTTTTGCATAGCGTCGTGACCGTAACTTGATTTCTTCAATTGCTGTTACTAAAGAAATATCTCCTGATAAGTAAGGGAATAATTCTTTATAGCCAATACCTTGAGCAGCCTGAACTTCGGGTGTCTCAGCTAATATTTTAGCTTCCGCGATCAGTCCTTGTTCCATCATCATATCGACTCGTTGATTGATGCGTTGATATAAGAGCGCCCGATCTGTGTTCAAACCAATCAAAAAACTATCATATAGTTCTTTGGGTTGTTCTTTAGGCTCTAAAATCGAATGTCCCGTCAATTCAAATACTTCTAACGCTCGAATCATTTTTTTTCGATTATTGTAATGGATTTTTTCTGCTGCTAGCGGATCCACTGATTGCAATTTTTGCCACAATGCTTGATTGCCATTTTCTTCGGCATAAAAATCATACTTTTCTCGTAAGGCACCGTCTTCTGGGCCGCCTTCGCTACCTAATTTATAGTCCCATAACAACGATTGGATATATAAGCCTGTTCCACCTACGATAATTGGCATTTTTCCTCGTTGCGTTATGTCTTCGATTGCCTTACGTGCGGCTTGCTGAAAATCAGCTGCTGAATATTGTTGATCGATATCTCGTACATCGATTAGATGATGTGGGATACCTTCCATTTCTGTCTGTGTTACTTTTGCTGTCCCAATATCCAGTCCGCGATAGACTTGCATGGAATCACCACTAATGATTTCACCATTAAATTTTTTTGCTAATTCAATACTAAGACTGGTTTTTCCTACAGCGGTGGGACCTACGATTGCTATTACTTTCATTGCTTATACCTACTTCTTGCGCGAATGGCTTTTTCAGGAAAATCAGTAATGATTCCTGCTAGATTATTTTCAAAACAAGTCATCATCGTTTCGTACAGATTTGGAGTCCAAGGACGAAGTGACTTAGCATATGATTCAACGATCGCTGGATTTTTTTTGATCCAATCATAACTAGGATGTAAACCTTCTAAATAATCTGTTTCTAATACCCATTGATATTTTTCAGGATCATTTTTTTGGATTAAATCGTACTGTGCATCGGGTTCATACTCATGCATGATTTTTAATGAATCCACATTAAAGCTACAATAACCATAAGTAAATGGCCACGCTTGACTTGTCATAACTTCCGAAAGTTTTTCTTCAATTCCGGGATAATGGAATTTATTGGTTTTGATCTCAATGCATAGAAATCCCCGGAAGCGCATCTGCAAAAGTAAATTTAGTACTTCATTCAAAGTAGAGATTTTTGTTGCTTGATATTTCTTATCAAACCAACTACCCGCATCTAATTTTTTTATTTGCTCTAATGTCAATTCTCGGACCAAACCTTTGCCATCGGTCGTCCGATCGACACTCTCATCGTGAATCACGATCAACTGTTGATCTGCAGTCAGATGTACATCTAATTCAATACCATCTGCTCCTGTTCGTACAGCTTCCATAAATGCTGGCAGTGTATTTTCGGGATGCGTGCCCGCACTACCTCGATGAGCAATAATTACTGTCATCATTTACCACTCCCATCCATTTTTTATTCGCTTTGTTCTGTTTACTGAACTTTGAAATAGCTTAACGGTTGTTTAGTCGATCGAGAAAGCGTCCGTTTCTTTTCATTTAAGATCTCTATTAATTGATCAGAGAAAGTCTCCATCACAATACGTCCACCTTTATACGTGTAACCACCGATTTTAACAGTTTCTTCTGGCGATAAGATCACTTTTCGATGCGAAATATTTTTAAAGAATTCTTCAATTAGATAGGTTGGTAAATAGAAACTATTTTGTGCTGCGAAAGAATTTAAATAAATAAAATCATCAATAGTGATATAGCAATCATCAAAAGCATTAAAAGACACATAATCTTGCATCAAAACATTTCGTTTCGAAAGAATCTCATTGACCTTTTTATTCAATAAGTTGATCGTTTCAATCTCTCTTACTTTATGTTCCAATTCTCTTTCTCGACGCTGACGTAACTCGATCTGTCTAAATACCAAAAATCCAGCGATTCCGGCAATCAAGGCACCTAATAAAACACCGATCAATCCAATAATTGCAACTTCCACACTACGTTCCTCCAATGTCTGTTCACTTTTAATATTCAGTCTATCTATGAGCGAACGCCTACTTTACTTGTATTAAACATCGTCTTGATCATTCGCTAAATTAATTTAATTTTGTTATCCTAGTATTTCTTGTCGATCAATGAAAATGAATTATCTTTCATTTGTCGCTTTATTTAATTGATTGAAGTTTTCTAACTACTATAAAACAGCTAGAAATAACCACTTCTCATCGTTATCAATAGTACCATATTTTCTTATTTATAGGATAGTTTGACTTATCTAATTCTTACGAACAATCCATTTGACCAACCCTGACCAAAGTTGTATACTTTGTCTTAGGTTTTAGCATTCTATCCTTGATTGTGCTAAAATAATTTATGAACAATATTTTAAGGAGGATTCCACTATGAATTTAGTTCCTACAGTTATCGAACAATCATCTCGTGGCGAACGCGCTTACGACATTTACTCTCGTTTATTAAAAGACCGCATCATTATGTTAAGTGGTGAAGTAAACGATGATATGGCAAATACGATCATCGCCCAATTACTTTTCTTGGACGCACAGGATTCAGAAAAAGATATTTATCTTTATATCAACTCTCCTGGTGGGAGTGTCTCAGCTGGTTTAGCGATTTTTGATACAATGAATTTTGTCAAAGCTGATGTACAAACAATCGTATTAGGTATGGCCGCTTCAATGGGAAGTTTCCTATTAACCGCTGGTGCCAAAGGCAAACGTTTTGCTTTGCCAAATGCTGAAATCATGATTCACCAACCGCTTGGCGGCGCTCAAGGTCAAGCGACTGAGATCGAAATTGCTGCTCGTCACATTTTAAAAACCCGCGAACGCTTGAACAACATTCTAGCTGAACGCACAGGTCAACCGATCGATGTGATCGAACGTGATACAGATCGTGATAATTTCATGTCTGCTGAAGAAGCAAAAGCTTACGGTTTGATCGATGAAGTTATGGAAAACAGTAGCTCTTTAAGCTAAATAAAAAAAACCGAGGTTAGCCTCGGTTTTTTTTATTTATAGACCAATATCTTCCAAAATCAAAAAAATAGCAATCCGATTTTTTGTCATCGAACGGCGGGTAATTGCGATCGTATTACAAATACATTCTGACTGAAGACAGTCCCCACAATTGCCTTTTTTGATACAAGGTGTTTTTTCCAGTCCTAATCGATGAGCATTTAAGGGTGCTGTGTTTTTACGAACCATTTCTAAAGTTGTATCCACATCTCCGTAGACTTTACGCATGCTGACAAAAGCCACAACTTTATCCGGACCATACGTTAAAGCAGCTACTCGATTCCCTACACTATCTACATTGACCAACTGTCCATCTTCTGAAATACCATTGATGCTCGTCAAAAAATAATCGGCAGTCAACGCTTTTTTCATTACACGATGCCGCTCTTCAAGTGTTTCTGTTTTTTCACGATCGATTATTTGCTGATTGCGTTGGTATAATGCTTCGATAAGGCCAGATTTTTCAATCGTAATCGATCCACCAAAGCCAACTGTTTTATCCAATGCGATCATTGATAATGCTTTTTGCTTTGCTTCTTCTAAATTTTGGCAAATAATTACTTCGAAATTTCTTCGTTCCAATTTTTTACTCAGTGTTTGTGCTGCTTGTTCATACCGCTCTTTCACATACCTTTCCATCGTACTACGCTCCTTTATTTTCCTACTACTATTTTTAAGTATCTACAAAAAAATAACAACCCAAAATAATAGTATTTTTTTTGATTTACAGTAAGTATTTTAATGTAGCAAACAAAAAAACTTTCTAAATCAGATATTTAAAAATCGGCAGCACCTATTTTAAATAATTTTCTGATTTAGAAAGTTTTTACGCTTTTTGCGAATAACCGTTTTGGTAATCGATCGTGATCCCGTTTTGAATATTGTAAACGAAAATATTAAATGAAATCTGATCATCCTCGACACTTTGGGCTTCCATCTGTACCCCACGAGCAACTAGCTCGTCGCCTTTAAAATAAGGCGTCACGCGATAGCGCACATGATGATTGGTTTTACGGATATACTTACCGATTTCAATCTCGTGCTCATTCATTCCAGGATCGTTCAACGAAGCAGTCCCCGTCATCAAATTCTTTAGATTATTATTCTCACCAGAAAATTGAAAAGCAATCAGATGTGCCCGATTGTAGAGCGGCTCATCTTGATAGAATTTCTGATGCCATCCTGTTGGTTTTACATACAATCTTTCCCGCCCTTTAGTTGGCATCAATTCTTTACCTAACATAGCATTCGCTTGTCCAACACGATTCAGTGAATCCAAATCTGAAAAAGTCGTCCACGAACCTTTGGTTAAGGAAAGGTCTGCTTTCGAAAAATCTGGTTGATTTGTATTTAATTGGATCGTTTGATTTTTCCCATCGTAATCAGGAACATCCGAAACGTTGCTTACAGCAACCTGTTTGGTTTCATTTACTGATTCCGTTGGTTTTACTTGTGTATAGACGCCATAAACTGCTGCGATAATCACAGCGACGATCGAGATTATCGTAGAGTTTTTTTTCTTTGTTGCGATGGTCTTTCCACTCCTAATTCCTACTTATTGGTTTGTTGCCAAATCTCTTTGATAGCTGGAACATTCCCCAACTCTGTCAAATTACTTGGCATGATAACCGTATTACCATTATTTTCAACCACATGTTTGAATGCTTCAATTCCAAGATAAGCAATCATTTCATCCGTTAGATTACTTTCAGCAATAGCTTTGTTAATTTCTTTGATTCGGGCAGTCTCTGCTTGAGTGATTTTTTCGATGCGATCTGCTTCTGCCATCGCATCGATTCGTGTACGTTCAGCGCGTGCATCCGCATCAATTTTTGTTTGGCGCGCTCGCGCTTCAGCATCAATTTGCATTTCAGATGATTTCGCTTCTGATTCTAAAATAACTGATTGTTTCTTCCCTTCAGAAATCGTGATCAATGATTCTTTGTCACGACTGGCAGTGATCAATTTATTCATAGAATTAACGATCTCATTCGAAACTGAAATTTCACCGATATTGATCCGATCGATCGACAATCCGTAGCCGGCTGTAATATCTTTGACACTTTCATAGAGATTAACGTTGATTTCTTCCGTCCCGTTTAATACTTCATTCAATTCCATTTTACCAATAATGCCACGTAAATTAGATTGGCAATCTTGGATCATTGAAGTGACAGAATCTTCATTATCATAAACAAACGCCCGCGCATCCGTTACGTGATATTTGATTGCTTCATCGATTTCAACGATCACATTATCTCTTGTAATAACATTTTGAGGTTCAATTTGAATCGGGGTTTGTTTTAATGAAACACGGCGACGAACGACATAAAGGATCGGAATCAAGAAATGCAGACCCGGTTCCAATGTTTTCACATATTTACCAAAGCTTTCAACTACTTTGACTTCCCCTTGTTGGACGATCACGATCAACTGACTAAGCACAAATAAAATGACGATCACTAATAAGATAAATAGAACAATATTAAAGATTAACAATATAATTCACATCACTTTCTTTTAGACTATTATTGACAACCACTAACAATTCTCGACTCGTAAAGTCGATGACTTCCAACATGTCCCCCTCTTCCGGCGGACCATTCAATACTTTGTAATCATACCAACTACCAAAAATGCGAATAATCCCAAGTTCAATGGTGCTTTTACTGCGAAAACATTTCCCAATTGTTTTCTGCATTTGATAATCCACTTTCTCCACTCCTTCCAAAGGTGTTTCTCTCCTTTGTGATAGTATATCAGAATTTCAGTTAATATCTTTTTATTCCTTTAAAACACTTTACACTTAGCTGGACTTCTTTTAAACTAACGAAAGAATGGAGGTTTCAAATGGACAAAAGTAAAAAACAATGGTGGGGACTATTGGTGATCCCAGTGGAAATGATCATCAATTTTTATCTTTTCCCCCTTTTCAACATTGAAAAAGAGCCAATTATCAATTTAATAAGTACTACGATTTTATTTGTTTTAGGATTTCTAATCATGATGTATCTTTTCCATGATTTTTTAAAAACCCAATGGCGACTTTACCGCCCAAAACTTTTTCGTAAATTGCTATTAAGTATTGTTTTGATGGTCGGGGTTTTCGTTATAATTTCTTTGGTACGCGGACTAATTCCTGACCATTTACTTGAAACTACAACAACTACTTCTAGCGCTGCCGTACTTCGTAAACCTGGTTGGGCTGTCTTAGCCGCTATAACGCCCTTTTTAGCACCTTTTGCTGAAGAATTGACTTTTCGCTATTTATTGCTCGGCAAAATCACCAATAATTTTCTTCGTGTCCCGATGTTGATCATCCAAGGAATTTTATTTGGCTTGATCCACTGGCATTCTTTTGGCGGAAATGTCTATGCAACTATCCCCTATATGGTAGTTGGAATTTACTTAGGCGTGATTTATCTCTTTTCAAAAAATATTTGGAGTTCACTGATCGTCCATTGGATGTTGAATACAATGAATTCATTACTCCCAGCGCTTTTCATTCTGATTTTAAGCTTTTTTGGCCTTACGTCTTGATACTCCTTGCGAGGATTTTTTTGTTGTCATAATTGCGTGTAGCTAAAAAATAAAAGGCCACCTATCCCACAAATTAATAGTTGACTAATAGCCGAAATCAGCACTTCCAAAGAAAAGTGATACCTTTCAGTTTTCAAACGTTGCTCATTTTCCCATGCGAATACAAATAAAATCACCGGAAATAAAAAGATCAGCCACTTATTCACCCAATTACTGAACTTACCGCTAAAATCGATTTGAATCGGTAATTTTTCTGGCAGATAACTAAAATAAAAAATATCTATAAGAAGATAAACCGTTGCACACAAATAACTGATTCGCTGAATCCAACGATAAATTTGCCACTTTTTCACTTTTTCTCCTCCCTTGGCTAATTAGTATAAACTTCTAATAAACCAAACACTAGCGGATTGGAATAAAAAACATTTTTTTCTATTTACAATTAATTCTTGATATGACTGAGTTAAATTTATAACTTTCAATAGAAAGTATTCTTTTGCGCATACGTTCTATATAAACAAAAAAACCAACGCTCAGCCACAAACGTTGGTTACTTCGGCGACTAATGGCGCCTATGCAAAAGATGAACTCTCACACCTTACTTAGCATACATCACATAGTAAAAATATAGCAAGCAGTCCTTTAACTTTTTAGATACAAAAAAACCGCCTCTAAAAAGAGACGGTAACATAGTTGTTTTAATTAAGCTTTAACGATGTTAGTTGCTTGAGGTCCACGTTGGCCTTCTTCAACGTCAAAAGTTACTGCTTGGCCTTCTTCTAAAGTTTTGAATCCGTCGCCTTGGATTGCTGAGAAGTGTGCAAATACGTCGTTGCCGTCTTCGCCAGTGATGAAACCAAAGCCTTTATCTGAGTTAAACCATTTTACAGTACCGTTATTCATAAATATTTCCTCCTGATACGCATCAAAGTACGTTCTTTATTTTTGCAATTAATTGTTGATAGTAAAAGGAGTTTAATACTGTTAAATATATAGCTCAAATCACATTTCAAAATCGATTACTTAATTAGTATAGCATGCTCAGAATTATAATGCTACCTATTTGCTGAATTAATATAGTTATATTTTCCTAAAGAATGCTTTAAAGCGATTATTACAACGTTTTAAGCCATAAGAAAAATACTAAATAACTATCTTAACAACAGTCATTTAGTATTTTTAAGCGGGTGACGAGAATCGAACTCGCGACGGAAGCTTGGGAAGCTTCTGTTTTACCACTAAACTACACCCGCATGTTTGTTATTATATCAGTGTTTACAGCACTTTTCGAACGAAAAATAATTATCTAAAAATGCTCAAAAGTGTGGAGTTCACACGATTTACTGCTATTTCATGGTAATCCTCAGTAGTATTTTTGTCAATTATTTATCTCATATTGTGCAAAAAGAAGAACAGAAGCTAAAAAGATTCTGTTCCCTCTCCATTTTCTTTTATTTCACTTGCTCTAGTTAATGCCTTTTTCATGTAATCTCTTATATGTGGCTCATCAAACTGAGTATCCTTGTACATTATCAAACCAACGAAAATGATGATAATTAAATATACAACAATGATACTAAAACGAAATAATAGATTCCCATCTGATAATATTCTTTCTAGGTTAACATTTATCAAGGATAAAAATCTATCAATAAAACTACTGATTTGTAAATTATTATTAGTTTCTGAAAGTAGACTAATTAAATCTTTAATTGTAGATGGTACAAAATATATGATTAATCCACCAAAAATTGTCTTTATTAATTTGATAAACCAGTTTTTCTTGGGCGTCAATTCAATATAAGACAGCATGTTTTTCAACTCAATTAAGGGTCTTTTAGAAAGTTCAAGTATAACTTCGTGATAAATCTCGAATGATTTCTCATAGACTAATGAATTCCAATATTCACGTTTATCTTTTGGGTTTCCGAGTTTCTCCAAATAAATTCTTTCTTTTTGCTGAATCAAATAGGTTAATTTACCTTTGTCTAAGTAATCAAGTAATCGATAAGTTTTGCCAAATTCTGATTTGTGTACCCAACTACTATAAGATTTCATCATACTCTTAGCTTTTCTCTCATAACGCCATTCATCAAACAAATTAATAATTGAATTTGTAATCTCTATAGTTAGTAGCATTATTATTAAGGTGAACATCACTAAAAGAAATAAAGCAATATTAGAAACTAACCGGTTTTCTAATGCCGAACTGAAAAAAGCAAACAAAATGAAGAGAAGAGCAACTATTACTAATAGCGCTTTTGCTGCATATTTGAATATAGTTCGCTTCTCATTTTGATAATACTTCTTAACACTTAAAACCCATTTAACAACTTTCTTCACGACTTTCTTCAAAATTTGCATCATTCAATCTCCTTAGCCAACTGCTTAATATTATTATCCGTAGCGTTGGCGTAAACATTCAGTGTTAATGCAATATCTATGTGTCCAACTATCCTTGCCAGAACAGTAACATCTAATTTTTTCTCAATTAAGTAGTAAATTATTCCGCTTCCTCGAAGGTCGTGCAATGTGGTTTGCTTCTTAATCAATCCCAATTTTTGTAATTTGGGTCTAAAATTAGAACTCCACATAATAGTCCAGTGATTTAACTTAAAAGGATTACCATCTTTATCTAAGAAAATCAGATTGCGCTTAATGCCTTGTTCATCAATCCAGTATCTATTTTTATATTTTGGTTTTAATCTCTTTAATATTTCAATTAATTCATTATTCATAATAGACAATCTGACTTCATCGCTTTTCGTATATTTCCTGTAATAAACTTTTTCTAAATGGGAGTCTTCAACAATTACACCTTTAATATTTAATGTTTTATCTTCAAAGTTTAAATCCTCCCAAGTCAATGCACCAATTTCGCCTCTGCGAAGCATTGAAATCATGGCGAAGAGATAAATAAGGCATCATTGGGTTCATCTGTAACCATACTTTTCAACTCTTCTTTAACCTTATCGTATTCTTCAATTGTGTCTAAGGAGGTTTTTCCATCTTTTTTATATTTTATTGTTCCAGCACGCATACCCATAAATGGATTAGTACCCTTTTTCCGCAGCTTAACAACCGATTCTAAGCTATTGAATACAATTTTTAAATTATTGATATACTTTTGAATCATTCCGTTGGAAATGGGCTCATAAATACCTTCTGCTTTATTTACTATTCTTTTACGTTTTCTAAGTTCTTCAATTAATTTTTCAGCATCTTCAGGTCCTATTTCAACTAATCTCTTTTCATTGAAAAATTTATAATCATCTTGATTTATGACACTTGTCTCTTTTCTCAACAGATTAATAGTATTTAAAGAATAGTTATCGCCTGCCTTGTTTCTTGGAATATTGGAGAATAGTAACCCTTCTTTTTCTTCGCCTTTTTTGGTGTACGTGAATTCTTTAAAAGTCATATCTAATAGTGATTCATCTGCTCCATCTGCAATATATTGCGTTTCAACTATTTCCTGCTTTTCTTCATAACGAGCTTTTTCTACAACATAAAGATTCTGCATTTCTTCTTTGTATTTTTTAAAAAGTTTCTTTGCTTCTGAATCAGTTGAAGCTTTAACAGTTTTTTTGTTTATCAAATAATCCGTAATCGCTTGGAGTAGCTTTATTGGTGCCGAAACGAACTTTAAACTTGTATTTACTTGTATCCAATTTAACCACTCCAGTGGTTTTATTACCTTGAATTATCTTCGCCTTTTCCTTAACCATACCAACACCTCACTGATTACTATTTTAGCTCACTATTACACAAGAATGGAAGTACCTTTCCACATAGTAAACAAAAGAGAGATAGTAAAAAACTATCTCTCCCTAAAGATTTTTAAGCTGTTTGATATTTAGTAAAACCAATCAATCCAACGAAGTAAACATTGTATTTACCATCTGAACTAGGAACAATATTGCATGCTAACGCACCCTCTGCCCAATTCTTTGATTCATCTTGATATAGCAAAGAATCAACAGCTTCGGGAGATTTTTTCCACTCATTCATTATAAAATCAGTTCCATTACTTCTAATCCATTCTAATGTAACATTTTCAGCTTTCACAATAATTTCTTTGCTAATGTATGAATCAAGAATAGACGGAAATTCATTTGAAATCACATAGTTTGGATTTTCTCCAAAATCAATAGCTTTAGCATTTGCAACACTTTGTATCTCTTGCGATTCAGAAATATCGGATTTACCATTCTCCTTCCTGTAGGTGCGCCATACCGAAATAACATCTTCCTTCATCTTTTTCCTAATACTTCCCATTTCAATTTCCTCAGAGTTTGCTTTTTTATATTTAAAATCAACTTCCATATTACCAGTTACAAGAATCCTTTTAACCGGCTCATCGTCTAGAACATACCCATGAAAAGCAATATCTAAGTATTCAGCATCAAAATACGCTCCCTTTTCAGCAGACCAATCAGTTCTACCAACCATATTACCATTTTCATCTCTACAAATAATTGAGATGACACATCGAGCTACTTCTAAATTCTTAAATGCATCTTCCAGAGCCATTTTAGAATCATCCACTTTTCGCTGCGTTGGAGCTCTTTCATCTAATATTGCTTTAGCTTCTTCTAATGCCTCTTTTAGTGTTTTTACTTGCCAATCATTATAATTCGATAAATCTAAATTTTTAATGGAATCAGATACTGTGTTATATACTTGCTTTAAATCATAATTAGCAACTAAATTATTATTAGCTTTTAACAATTCTGAATGAGCTTTATCTACTTCATATTGTGTAGCTTCAGGGCTTTTTAGGTAACTTTTTGCTCCTGATAAAGCCCAGTATAATTCCTCTCCACTCCCATCTGTATAAACTGATAAATCTTTATCTTTTACAGCATCATACAGTTCCTGTAACCATTTTTTGTCTGCTACATGTTTTGGGTTTTCTTCTAGTTTAGAATAGTGGTATGTCAACTCTGATAAAACAGTGTCTATATCGTTTTGGCTGGCATTAGAATTTTCTAACATTGAAATAGCACTTTTAAGCGAATCATTGAATGAGCTCCAACTGGACTCCGTATAGTTTTCATTTTTAACTTTTTTTAATTCATCAACTTTATCTCTCAATTTTTTTATATTGACTAATTGAGAACGTCCCTCTTCTAACTCTTTTTCAGTGCTGTCAACATTTTCTTGAGAAACATCCTCTTGCACTACAATATCTTTAGCTACTTTGAGTATTTCACTAAACTTTTTCCAACTAGTTTGAGTGTAATCTTCCATAGCGATAGTATATAACGAATCAATTTTAGCTTTTAATACTTTTATGTTCACCAAATCAGCACTTACTTCTTCTAGTTTATTAACAAAGTTATCAACTTCTTTTTGAGTTGCATCAGACTTAATTAATACACTATTTGCTTCCTTCAACACATCATTCATAGCTATCCAACTAGACTTGGTATAATCTGATTTATCAAACTGGTTCATGTTATTAATCTTTAGTCTTAAATCTTTTATATAAACCATTTCTGATTTCAGATTATTTAATGTTCTAATTGCTTGGTCTACTTCATTTTGACTAACATCTTTTTTGTCTAATATATTATTTTTAATATCATCTGTATTCTTCCTAAATAAGTTTCCTGAATCTTTAGTATAGTCGTTAAGTTCAACACTATTCATCAATTCATTATAGACTTTTTGAAGTTCAGTTTTATCTGCGATTGGTTGGACTTTATCATAATTAAAAGTGATTGTTGTATTTTTGGTAATTTTTAATGTTTGTGTTTTATTTCCCTTTAAAGTATAGTCACTAAAAGCTTTTGCTTTTGCTACATAATTTGTATCTTTGACCACTTGCACCGTTTTTTCTGTCTCTAATATCTTATCTGACCCTTTATGAACAACTATTACATTATATTTAACTACTGGTGCTGGATTTTTTGTGTAAGTAAAAGTAATTGTTTTATTGCCATTTATTGTTACAGTCTGTGTTTTTGAACCCTTTAATGTGTATCCACTAAACGAGCCCGCATTTGCAGTATATTTTTTCCCTTTTTCTACTTGTGTGCTTGAAGTATTTAAGGTTTTACCATTACTGCCTTTATGCACCACAGTTACCTTGTACTTTGTAATAGGTACTGTCTTTTTAATTCCGTACCAAGCAATACCCTCATTCTTCCAACCTGCTTTTAGTAGCATTTGCTGTTCACTGTTGTTAACAGTATAGTTGTGAGAACCCGCCTTGGCGTTTGGATTGTAGGCTCTATATAATGGCACAGCTTTTTTGGTATCTGAATACCAACCGATTCCCTCATAACGCCACCCAACCTTAACCAAATTATTCTTTTCTGCAGTATTTAAAGTGTAGTGGTGGTCACCTGCATTTGCATTATAAAGCCTGTAAACAGGATTTCCGCTGGATGGGGCAGTCCATCCAATTCCCTCATATTTCCATCCTACTCTTGTTAAATTATTCTTCTCTCCAACATTGGCGGTATAAAAATGTTCCCCGCTATTTGGAT
Source organism: Enterococcus hailinensis (assembly GCF_045862035.1). Lineage (NCBI taxonomy): Bacteria > Bacillati > Bacillota > Bacilli > Lactobacillales > Enterococcaceae > Enterococcus > Enterococcus hailinensis. The sequence goes on from NZ_BAAFRV010000013.1 coordinate 31,926, forward strand.
TATATAGCCTGTGCATGTCTGCTGCACTTGCTGAATCTGCAAATGCGAATGCTGAAAAACTTAACCCCAGTGCTAAACTTATACCAACATACAATTTCCTATTTCCCAATTTTCTCCCTCTTTTCTTCAAAATAATTAAAAAGTAAGCATTTTATATAAGTATATTATCTCACTTTTGAATTTAAAGAAACATCAGAATAATTTAATAGGATAAATCATTCTTGCTTAAGCAAAATTATTTAGTTCATTTGTTTGAACGCCAACACTTTTTCTGTCCTGAAACATCATTGAACTCTTGTTTCATTTTCTCATTGACTTTTCTTAGAAACTCAATCTTTCCATTTTTGTCAACAGATAAATCATTTGCCTCCATACTTCTTTTATCTACTTCATATTTAATTAAATATATTTTATTAAGTAGTTTTACAATTTCAGAATTGTTCATACAAAATATCATTTGAAACTGCTTGACCAAAGCCTAAGCGAAAAATTTCTTCACCATAAATGTCTTTATTGTCCATTGATGACAAGACAATACTAGAATCTTCTGCTTTTTGCTTCGCATCTGTTCCGTAAATTTTAGGTGTTGCTGTTTGATACAAGCGTTTGTTTGCCTTGATATAGTTATATTATGAACCCTTGTAAATACGCTTGCTTCTTCTCCTAAAGCCTTAGCCCCTGTTGTTCTATGCGCTTCATCACAAATAATAATATCAAATTCTGGAAATCCTTTTTCTTGTGCTTCATGTACAACTTCAATAAATTGATAAGTAGAATACACAACCGTTAAGTCACGTTGATTATTCTCTATTTTTTTATAGTGGGATAGTAATTTTTCTGAATCTGTTGTCGCAGGGAAGCCAATATCTTTCGCTGATAATTCGTCATCATTCTTCTTTTTAGAAGCATTTCTATCACTTGTCACAGCACATGAGTGCATACTTAGTTCCGTGTCATTATTCCAACTAATCAATGTTTGACTTAGTAATTGTATACTCGGTACTAAGTACAAAACATTAAATGTTTCTCTATCTGCTTGTTTAGCCATCTTTTCAACTAATTTCAAACTATTAAAAGTTTTTCCCGTTCCTGGGGCCATAATTAATTGACCGCGGTCATTTTTCTTAAAGTAATTAAGTGTTAAATCAAACGCTTCATTTTGATATGGTCTAATTTTTTTGCATTTTTAACTTTTACTTCATTTGAACTACTTGGAATAAAAGACTCCCATTCAATTCTACTATTTCTTAAATCACTCAGACCAATTTGTGCAACAGGTTTTGATAATTGATTAATTGCTTCATCAGTATTAATGCTTAATGAATCTAGTGAATAAACTATGATTCCTTCAGAATAATAAGACTTTCCAGGTTCAGCCAAAAATGAATCAATGTGTTTCTTATATATTTTATTGTCATAAAACTTCGCTTGGATAGCAGTTAATTCTCCTGTTGCCTCATTTTTTAAATATATTTGTACAATTTTTTCAAATAGTGTTCCTTTATCTCTTTTAACATTATCAGATTCTTTTCTTGCTATTTCTATTAACTCATCAAAAGTCACGTACATCCCTCTTCTTTTTAAAGTATCCTCGTATTATAAAAAAAGTATTTCTTCATGAGTATAACAGTTACATAAATTCGAAGAAATACCTATTATCAATTACAGTTTTAAGAATCTGAATTAAATATTATCTTCATTTTTTGCTTCATATTGTTTTATGTAAGTATAGAAGCTAGTTCGACAAATATTGTAAAGTTTTGCTACATCCGTTGCTGATTCACCATTTTTCCAAAGTTTGTACATCTTTTCCACCATTGATGCTGTTAGTTTTCTTTTTCTTCCTTCCCGATAATTTTCATCATGCTTACGCTTGTAAGCCCGTCCCGCTTACGTTCTTTCTACTATTCTTCTTCTGCTAGTTCAATAGTTGTATCCTGATTTCTATCTCCCTCTTGATATGACCATCCTTGAAATATTCCAGACTCGCCCTTATATATTCCATAGTTAATTCGAGCACTTGTTCTTTCTACTTCTTTACCTTCGTCTTTTAATTCTTCAATATGCTTATCTAATTTATCCATTTTTACTACATACTTATCTAATTTATCCATGTCTACTACCCCTTTTTTAATTTATTTTTTACTACTTTTAATTAAACATATATAAGTTGATATGTTCATATCCCCCTAATTGTTCTTTTATTTTTTTGAATGCTAATTTTTTTATTTCCTTTTCTTCTGGCTTGCTTAGTCCTGCGTTAGAATCAATGTGTACATCTACTTCAATATCATAAAATTTCCAAACTTCCGCTTCAACATATTCAGAATAATCAAATGGATACTCCGCATCACTCACATCGACATACAACATTGAATCGATTCCAGCATACAAATCACCATTATTTGCGCAGATAAGATTATCATCATCACAATCCTCAATAAACCATCCTTGATTTATTCTCATTTTATTGGAATCATCATAATCTTCCCAAATACCATAAGAAATCACTGATTTTTCCCTATAAACTTCTTTACCTTCGTTTTTTAATTCTTCCATATACTTATCTAATTTATCCATTTCACTACCCCTTTTTTAATTTATTTTTTTACTCCTTTATAGATACGAAAACCCTTATACATAAGGTTTATTAATATCTATTACACTAGTAACTTTAACTCCTTAAATATATGAATTCAAATTTTTAAAGGAATGTTTTTAACAATTATTAAAAATATTTTTATGTTATTTTTAGTCTTATGCACCAATATAAAATTGATGATATAGTCTCCTTTTTTACCCGATTTCCACAAAAAAATATAAAATTTTTTCCTGATTTTTTTTAAATTAGAGGTTTCTTCCTTTGAAATCGCTATCTATTACTTTTATTATAAAAAGTCAACGACTTAAATCGCTACGTATACCGTTTTGAAAATGTTTGGGATAAGTTACAAGCTAAATGTTTAAACAAGCTTATATCGCATTTCTGAGCCTTTCAGATGTCGTTGACACTTATCCTGTAAAGTTGGTCACATCGAAATTAAAAAAAGCTACCAGTTATTAGCGCCTTAATACTTTCTTAATCTTTAGTCAAAGATGTGTTTTCTGCTACTTTAAAATCACTAATAGCAGAATACTTCACTTTTCGATGCTAAAACTATTTCTCGTGCATTCTTTCAGTTTTTGATGAATTGAATAATGAGCATTCTAACCTTTATCCTCAACGCTTTTCTGCTTGTTTTTGATGCACAACTATTGACACTTTTTGAAATTGAAAAATGCAGAGAAACAGCGAACTTTTTTGCAGCACTAAATTTATCTCTAAAACGTATACCCTTCAAAATTTCAAAAAAAAAATAGAAGAAAGTCAGTTAACCTTCTTCTTACCTATTATTTTTTATCCGTTTTATTTTTATCTACTTTATCATGTTTACCTTTTTCGATGTTATTCGCTAATGTTTTCAAATCTTTTCTGCTATTCGAAAGTTCTTTGTAAGCATTTTGAAATTTTTCAATCAATTTTTTATCAGTAGTAGAAAGTTTATCGGCTTTAAAGCCTAATCTTTCAACATCTTCTATGTAGCTATTTGTCAACTTAAACAACGTGTCTGCTTCATTAGTTGAATATACCATTAACGTTTTTCCGTTTTTTTTTAATTAAACTAAAACCTTCTTCTCTTCCATCCTTGACCCTCGTAAAAATCCCGCTTACTACGCCTTTTCTTTCAAATTCGTCTACTTTAATCAATTGACCTTTTAAACTATCAATCTTTAAAAGTTTCTTCCAAATTTCAGCATGTGTGCGCCCTTTTCCATCATTCAGAATCCCCCGGAGTGCTATTTTAACCTCTGATGTTGTTGACATTTTTACCATTCCCTTCTTTTTTAAGCGGTATCATTTAACTTTTCTGTATGTTAGCTCTAACTGTTATCTTATTCAAGTCTTTTCATCAAAAAACACTTTAATAATATACTTTCTATAAAATGTCAACAATTTAATTGTTATTAAATTCAGTTTTAAATCTAAAAATTTTTAGAAAGTTCACTCCTTTTATCACTCTACCCCTTTTTATCAGAAAACTATCCACTCTTTCTTTTTTTAACATTGACCGATTCAACTGCGCCAGTAAAGGACTATCTAGAAAAATGAACTATAAGATGTTCACTCTTTATCTCCACTCCTACGTTCACTCTTACTTTTTTTAAATTGCTAAATTTTCACGTTTTCACACAATTATCTTCTGTTTAAAATTACATAATAATAAACAAAAAAACGCCTAAAAATAAGGTTCAGACGTTGTTAAAATTACATTATTAAAAATCAAACTGTTCCAATTCAAGGGCTTGGGAAGCTTCTGTTTTACCACTAAACTACACCCGCAATACATTTGGAAGTATAACGCTTTTTATTTTATTCGGCAACTATTTTATAAAAGCAATCTAGTTGACAATTTGACCTTTACTGATTATTGTTCAATAAAGAATGTACTATTATATAGGAGGAATGGTGTCATGGATCGTTTTGCAACTGTTCAAAGTAATCTAAAGGATCAACTAAATGCGGTGGTTTTTATTTCTTCACCGACTTGCAGTATCTGCCACGTCGATGAACCAAAAGTACGACAATTAGCGACTGACTACCATATCCCTTTCTATCATTTAGATAGTGTTGAAGATCCTGAATTAGCTGGTTTCTTTGAAGTATTGACTGTACCTGCTGTCTTGGTCTATCACGAAGGAAAAGAAATCGCTCGTCAAGCAAGATTTATTGATTTTAAAAATTTGGAAAAACGATTTGCAGAATTACCTAAGGATACTCTTCCAACGGATTATGAATCCTTATTCAAATAAAAAAAGTTGAGCAGTTGCTCAACTTTTTTTATTTTGCTTCTTTATCAGGATTGTGGTGCAAGAAATAAATCAAGGTTTGCAATTCATTGGTTAAATCAACACTTTGAATAATGACATCACTTGGTGCAGTCAAACGTGCAGCAGTAAAGTTTAAAATCCCTTTGATTCCTGCATCGACTAATTGATCAACCACTGTTTGTGCTTGCGGCGCTGGTAATGTTAAAATGGCAATTTCAATTTGCTGTAATTTGATTTGTTCGACCATATTGTCTAATGGATAAACTGGAATACCATCAACGATGCGACCTACAATGTCTTCTTTGACATCAAAGGCACAGCTGACACGGATACTATTACTTTGATGGAATTTAAATTTCAACAATGCGCTTCCTAAATTACCGACACCGACTAATGCAACGTTTGTTAATTGGTCATCGTTCAAAATTTTTCCAAAGAAATGCATTAAGTCTTCTACATCGTAACCATATCCACGTTTTCCTAGCTCACCAAAATAAGAAAAGTCACGGCGGATTGTAGCACTATCGACTTGGATCGCCTCACTTAGTTCTGTAGATGATACTTTTGTTTTTCCAGCATTATTTAATATACGTAAATACCGATAGTATAACGGCAATCGTTTAACAGTCGCTTTTGGTATTGATTGTTCTTTCACAATAACTCTCCTTTATTAAAAATTTTCGTAAATGTTGACTACTGAACTATAATAGCAAGAGTAATGCTAAAAATGCAACGCTATTGCTCGAAAATTTGTGAAAAAATCACTATTTCCTAATTTATCTCCTTCTAATCGCGTCAATGTTAAAAATATGATAGACTGAAGCCATTCGAAAAAATAAATTTAAGGAAGATATCCAATGATTTTATTACAAGCAAATCAAGTTGCCCGTCACTTTGGTGCAGATATTCTATTTGAGAATATCCACTTAGAGATCGCCAGTAAAGCTCGGATCGGTTTAGTTGGGCGAAACGGTGCCGGAAAATCAACTTTACTAAAAATAATCGCTAATATTGAAGCTCCAGATGGTGGTCAAGTCGTAAAAAATAAACAAGCGACACTAGGCTATTTAGCTCAAGACACTGGCTTAGACTCTAATGAAACGATCTGGAATGAAATGCTCAAAGCCTTTGCGACGGTTCGGCAAATGGAACGTCGAATGCGCGAAGTCGAAGTAGCCATTGGCGAAACACCCGAAAGCGATAAACGTTACACTTCTTTATTAAAAGAATACGATCAACTACAACATGATTTTAATGATCAAAATGGTTATGGTTATGAAAATGAGATTCGCAGTGTCTTACACGGCTTTAAATTTGATGAAAGTTTCTATGATAAAGAAATCAGCACGTTATCAGGAGGACAACGAACTCGTTTAGCCCTTGCTAGAATGCTGCTCGTGCGTCCTGATATCTTGATTTTAGATGAACCGACCAACCATTTAGATATTGAGACTTTAGCTTGGCTAGAAGATTATTTACAAGGCTATTCAGGTGCACTTTTGATCGTCTCACATGACCGATATTTTTTAGATCGTGTCGTTAATGAAATCTATGAACTTTCGCGACATAAGATTCGACACTATACAGGTAATTATTCACGTTACCTTGATTTAAAAGCTGCTCAGCTTGCTAGTGATTGGAAAGCCTATGAGAAACAGCAAGCAGAAATCGATAAATTAGAAGATTTTGTTGCGCGTAATCTAGTGCGTGCTTCGACAACCAAACGTGCGCAAAGCCGACGAAAAACTTTAGAAAAAATGGATCGTTTGGATCGCCCTGATGGCAAAGAAAAATCTGCTAACTTTATGTTCGACATCGATAAGATTTCTGGAAATGTCGTCTTGCAAGTCGAAGATGCCGCGATTGGTTATGAAGAAGCTTTGTCTGAACCAATCAATATGGATGTTCGCCGTGAAGATGCGATTGCTTTAGTCGGACCAAACGGGATCGGTAAATCTACTTTATTAAAATCGCTGATCGGTAAACTTCCCTTTATCCAAGGTGATGCTCACTTTGGAACAAACGTTTCGATTGGTTATTATGACCAAGGCCAAGCAGATCTGCACGGAAATAAAACTATTTTGGCGGAACTTTGGGACGAACACCCCACTACCCCAGAAAAAGATATTCGCAATGTTCTTGGCGGCTTTTTATTCAGCGGAAACGATGTCGAAAAAACGATTCCTTTATTAAGCGGCGGCGAAAAAGCCCGTGTTGCTTTAGCCAAGTTATCTATGAACAAAGAGAATTTTTTGATTCTCGATGAACCAACTAATCACTTAGATATCGACAATAAAGAAGTGTTAGAAAATGCCTTGATTGATTATCAAGGAACATTACTTTTCGTCTCACATGACCGATACTTTATCAACCGAATCGCTAATAAAGTCATTGAACTATCTCCTGAAGGCAGTAAATTATATTTAGGTGATTATGATTATTATTTAGAAAAGAAAAAAGAAGAAGAAGAAATCGCCGAACTTAAAGCGAAAGAAGAAGCACCGGTCGAAGCACCTAAAAAGAAATTTTATCAAGACAAAGAACAACAAAAATTGATTCGTAGTTTGCGTCGTAAAATTGAAACGATCGAAGAAAATTTAGCTACTTTAGATGAAAGTATTGCCTCATTAGAAACTCAGATGAGCCAACCTGAAGTGTTGAACGATCACGTCGAATTAATGGCGTTAACGAATGACTTAGAAGCTAAAAAGGCTGAACAAGAAGAACAACTGACCAGTTGGGAAGAATTGAGCCTTGAATTAGAAGAATTTGAATAACTACAACTTTTGACCGATGACACCTCCTACTTTTTTCGTTTTAATAAAGCTCTGGAGGTGTTTTTATGCGCAGACGAACACGTACTTTTCCAATCTTGCTGGGACTCATTTTAGTTTTGGGAAGTTTAGGCATCTTAGCCTTACGTTCCCTTGATTTTCATGCTAGCAGCCAGGATGATTTCTCAACTCAAGCTAATTACTATTTAAAAGAGCAAGGACAAGATTTTTCTTTATTACTACAAACCGATACACGATGGGCGGATACAGCTTACGGGAGCGGTTCAGATAAAAATGATTTGGCGACGAATGGCTGTGCGATTACATCACTAGCGATGATTCTTGCTTATTATGAAGATCGTTCTGTCTTGCCCACGGAGATCCTTCAATGGAGCGAAAATCGTTATTACCAATCTGGCCAAGGTACTGCCTGGTCGATTTTCCCCGCCTTTGCCCAAAATTATGGATTAACCGTTGAAGATTTAGCTACCGATCAGACAAAAATCCAACAACATTTAGCTCAAAATCAACCCTTAGTTGTTTCCGTTCGTCCAGGAGAATTTACTGAAGTTGGCCACATTATGGTAATAAAAAAAGATGCAAACAGTGATCAGATCGTCGTCTATGATCCCAATGATACTGCTGAGAAAAAACATTATGCGACACTCTACTCTCTTGATCAATTAGTCCCACAAATTGCGAATGCCTGGGCCTACACAAAATAAAGCTGACGCAAAAGCGTCAGCTTTATTTTTTATGGGGTTCCTGCTTTTACAGGGGAAAAAGATTATTTTTAGGGTTGAGTTCATCTTACTATCAATAAATGAAAAAGCTATGACCTTTTAAAACTAAAGTTAGAAAAAAGTATGTTTAAATTGTGAAAGCATCAAAGTTTATTCAGAAAAGTTAATTAAATGAAAAAAACGAACAACTAATAGAAATTTGTTCGTTTTTTTTACTTTTCATAACTTACTTCCGATACATTTTAAATTCTAAATATAGGTCATTATAGATCCCTAAATACTTCGAGCCTAAGTCTTTATAGACTTCGAGATGGCTGATCGTTTCATTATCTGGATAAAATTGTTTATCTTCAGAAATACGTTTAGGCAACATAGCCAGCGCCTTTTTATTAGGTGTCGAATAACCGATGTATTCAGCATTTTGTTTCGCTGATTCTGGTTTCAGCATGAAGTTGATAAAATCATAAGCACCTTTTTTATTTTTTGCGGTTTTAGGCATGACGATATTATCAAACCAAAGATTAGAACCTTCTGGTGGAATGACATAATGCAAGTGGCTATTTTCAGCCATCATATCTGCGGCCTCCCCTGAGAAAGTTACCGCAACAGCACTTTCTTCATTCGCCATATACATCTTGATTTCATCAGCAACGATCGCTTTGACATTCGGTGTCAAACTGCTTAATTTATTGATTGCTTGATCCAATTGCTCTTCATTTTTACTATTAAGGGAATAGCCTAAAGTAGTCAAAGACAAGCCCATCACTTCACGTGCACCATCAATCAACATGATATTATTTTTTAATTCCGGCTGCCATAGATCATCCCAATGTTTGATCTTGTCGCCAGAAATAAATTTATCATTATAAACGATCCCTAACGTTCCCCAAAAATAAGGGATCGAATATTGATTGTTACGATCAAAATCCAAATCTAAGAAACGCGAATCGATATTTTCTAACCCTTTGATTTTTGAATGGTCTAATGGCAGCAATAAATTTTCTTTTTTCATTTTTTGTATCATGTACTCACTAGGAATAGCAATATCATAGGCTGTCCCACCTTGCTTGATTTTTGCTTCCATCGCTTCGTTTGAATCAAAGGTTTCATAATTGACTTTATAACCATATTCTTTTTCAAATTGTTTGATCAATTCTGGATCGATATAATCGCCCCAATTATAAATATTCAAAACATTTGAACTCGCATTCGATGAACGGTTCAAATGGATCACTGATAAGGTCAGCAGCACAATGATTGCGATGACCCCAATAAAAAGTGAACGGAGTTTTCTCATTTCAGTACTGCCACCTCCTCAAATTCACGCTTGCGGTTACGAGCTTTTTTCGACGTATCACGACTGATGAAATAATACCCGACTACTAGCAACAACGAGAAGATAAACACTAGCGTCGACAAGGCATTGATTTCTAAGCTGATTCCTTGACGTGCCCGTGAATAGATTTCCACGGATAATGTTGTAAAGCCATTACCGGTAACGAAGAAAGTGACCGCAAAATCATCTAGCGAATACGTGAAGGCCATAAAGTAACCGGCAATGATTCCCGGTGTTAGAAACGGTAAAATAATATTCGCTAAGACTTGAAAATTATTTGCCCCAAGATCTCTTGCCGCATCGATCATCGAGTCATTCATTTCCTTTAATTTAGGTAAAACCATCAAGACAACGATTGGAATACTAAACGCAATATGGGAAAGCAGGACACTGACAAAACCTAATTGAAAACTCTTCAAATAGCCGCCAAGTAACGTAAATAAAATCAAGAAACTAGCACCAATGATGACATCAGGCGAAACCATCAAGATATTGTTTAATCCCAATAATGCATTTCTTGAGCCTCTTTTTTTAGTATAATAAATCGCCATCGCGCCAAAAGTTCCGATCATTGTGGCTATCAGTGCTGACAAGAACGCTAAAATAAAGGTTTGAACAACGATACTGATCAAACGGCTATCTGAAAACAAGTTTCGATAATGTTCCCAAGTAAATCCGGTAAAGGTACTCATATTTCCGCCGGCATTGAAGGAATAAAAAATCAAATAAAAAATCGGAACATATAATAGAACAAAGATAAAAACTAAATAGATATTGGCCCATGAGAAAGTTCTTTTTTTCATTTCACTCGTCCTCCTTTACGTCGTTCGCCTGTCAGCATCATCACGATAAACATCGCCACGATCAAAATCACACCGATCGTAGAACCCATCCCCCAGTTTTGCGTAACTAAAAAATGTTCTTCAATCGCAGTCCCCAGAGTAATCACACGGTTTCCCCCGATCAAACGAGTCAACATGAATAATGATAACGAGGGAATGAAGACAGCTTGAACTCCGCTTTTCACCCCATTCATCGATAGTGGGAAAATGACCCGACGAAACGTGTCAAAATTATTCGCACCGAGGTCACGACTAGCACTGATCAACGATGGATTGATTTCTTCTAACGCATTGAAAATCGGCATGATCATGAAAGGTAATTCGATATAAGCCGCCACAAACATAAAACTAAAATCCGTAAACAGCAATTGTTTCTGCCCGATGCCGATAAAACTTAGAAAATCATTGACTGACCCATTCGCACTAAAGATACCAATGAAGGCATAGGCTTTTAATAATAAATTGATCCACGTGGGCAAGACAACGAGTAATAATAATAATTGCCGATGTTTTAATTTTGATAAAAAATACGCAGTTGGATAACTGATCAACAAGGTCATCAAGGTGATCAGAGAAGCAAATAGCACCGAATTAACGGTCATCATCAAATAAGTTTTTGATGTCAGATACGTATGATAATTGCTTAAAGTAAACTGTCCGTTCATATCAAAGAACGATTGATAGACGATCAAAATCACTGGCGCGATCACAAAGAACAATAACCAGAAATAATACGGGATCGAATACAGACGACGCATGTTTTTCATTTGTATTTCCCCTTTCTATCAGTCCTCATAACTTTCTAAACGTGCTTCAAAGTCTTCTTCACTTTCATTAAAGCGCATAACATGGATATCTTCTGGATCGAAATACAGTCCGACTTTACTGCCAATCGTTGCTTTTTTCGTTGAATGGACCATCCACTCATTACCATCTGCATCGATGCCATTCATTTCATAATGAACGCCGCGGAATAATTGACTATCGACTGTTACGACTAATTTTCCTTTTTCAGGAGTCGTTAAACTTAAATCCTCTGGACGTAAGACGATTTCTACCGGCTCGTTCGGACGCATTCCGCCATCCACACATTCAAATTCTTTGCCGACAAAACGCACCAAATTATCTGCAACCATTTCCCCTGAAACGATATTACTTTCACCGACAAAATCAGCTACAAAATGATTGATCGGTTCATCATAGATATCGACTGGCGAACCACTTTGAACAATTTTTCCTTTGTTCATCACAAAAATTTCATCACTCATCGCCAAGGCTTCTTCTTGATCATGAGTAACAAAAATAAATGTGATTCCTAAACGTTTTTGCAGTGCACGCAATTCATATTGCATATCTGTCCGCAATTTTAAGTCCAAAGCTGAAAGAGGTTCATCCAGTAATAAAATCTTAGGTTCGTTCACGATTGCTCGAGCAATCGCTACCCGCTGACGTTGACCGCCGGACATCTCTGTGATCTCTCTATTTTCATATCCAGGCAATTGCACCAACTTCAAAGCTTCTAATACCTTTTTCTCAATTTCTTTTTTAGATAATTTTTTGATTTTCAAGCCAAAAGCAACGTTCTCAAATACATTCATGTGCGGAAATAATGCGTAATCTTGGAATACGGTATTTACTTGACGCTTATTCGCTGGAACATCGTTCATTCGTTTTCCTTCTAAATAAATATCTCCTTCACTAGCATCCGTAAAGCCTGCAATGATTCGTAAGATCGTTGTTTTTCCACAACCTGAAGGTCCTAATAAAGTATAAAAACGCCCTTCTTCAATATCAAAGTTTATTTTTTTCAATACGGGATCGTCATCGTCGTATTGTTTGACAACATCTTTAAATGAAATAATTGTTTTTGCCATGATTTCCTCCTAATGAATAGTTTTATAAATAAGATTCCGTTGCAACGATCAGGACTTTACTGATGCCTTTCGCTTGGTTCTGTAGACGATGCGGTTTACTAGCTTCGTAATAAATACTCTCGCCCTTTTCTGCATCATAAAGTTGTTCTCCAAATTGCAAAGCGACCTTTCCTTCTAATACATAGATGAAAGTCTCAGATAGCGAAGGCGTGAATTGTTTATATTGCCCCTGTTTTTCTAATGTCAGCAAAATGGGTTCCATTTCTTTTTCATTCGATTCAGGAATGAGCCACTTAATATGATAACCGTGTTCCTCATCTGTGTAAAAAGTTGTGTCTTCTTCCTTATAAACCAATTTTTGGTCACTCTTTTTTTGTTTAAAAAATTCTTCTGGGGTAACACCTAAAACTTCTAAAATATCAAAAAAAGTTTCCATCGAAGGTGAGCTGAGGTCTCTTTCCAGCTGTGAAATATATCCTTTGGAAAGATCTGTTCGTTCACCTAACTCTTCTTGAGTTAAATTTTTTTGAATCCTTAAATTTCGTAACTTGTCGCCTATTTCCATCTTCTCACCTCCGATTTTTTATTAAGTATTTCAGTTAATCGTTTCCAGCAAGTTTGCTAATAGTAAACTTCTTGTTTAATAGCACCATTCAAGTATACGAACTTTGATTTAAAAATCAAGCATTCTGAAAGATTTTTATTATTCAAATTTTGCTTTAGCACAGGAAAAGAAATTTGCTTTTTCTTCCATTTCCGCTAAGATAATAGTAACGAATTTTTTTATATTTAAGGAGGAACGTACACATGACTTACCGCCGTTTACGTGTCAGCAATGAGGATACTTTTAAAGCTGAAATCGAAGCTTTTTCTAAACCTGAGATTGCCGATAATGAAGTTTTGATTGCCGTGGATTATTCTGGTATCAATTACAAAGATGCTTTAGCCACTCGCCCGAAGACCGGTGTCTTACGTGAATACCCGATGACACCAGGAATCGATCTCGCCGGTACGATCATTGAATCAAAAGATGACCGGTTTGTCAGCGGTGAGGCTGTTTTAGTGACTGGTTATGGTTTAGGTGTCAAACAAGATGGCGGCCTCAGCGATCTCCAGATCGTTCCAGCTGATTGGATAGTAAAACGTCCAAAAAATTTATCTGCTGCACAAGCAATGACGTTCGGGACTGCTGGTTTTACAGCAGCTTTAGCAGTCCAGGCACTTTTATCTCATGGATTGAAAGAATCGAGTCGTGTGTTAGTGACGGGGGCAACGGGTGGTGTTGGTGGTTTTGCGCTACATTTTCTAAAACAATTAGGTTGCCAAGAAGTGATCGCACTTAGTCGAAAAGAAAAGCAAGCGGACTATTTAAAATCATTAGGGGCAACAAAGGTTATCTCGCCCACAGAATTGTTTCCAGAGAAAAGCCGTCCTTTAAATAAACAATTATTTGATTTCGCCATCGATACTGTCGGAGCGGATACTTTGGCTCAAATTTTACCATTTATTAACTATGCCGGTAGCGTTGCTCTTTGCGGAAATGCTGGCGGTATTAAATTAAATACAACCGTTCTCCCTTTTATTTTACGAGGTGTTAATTTCTTAGGAATTGATTCTGTCGAAGCATCAATGGAAGAACGTCAAAAAATTTGGAAAAAAATGACCGATGAATGGCTACTGCCAAAAAATATGCAAGTAAATACGATTGCACTTGATCAAGTGCTTGAAACAGCTGATGCTTTACTGGCTGGAAAACATATTGGACGTACAATCGTCGCCTTAGGAGGAAAAAAATAGTGAGAATCCTGATTACTTCAGGTGGTACATCCGAAAAAATCGATGATGTTCGTGCCATTACCAATCATTCTAGTGGAAAACTAGGCAAGGCGATCGCGGAAAGTTTTGCTAAAGATGATACAACCATCGATATGATTACTACAAAACAAGCAGTTCAACCTGTAGGAAATACGATCCATCCTTACTATATTGAAACAACTTCAGAGCTCGAACAAACCTTAAAAGAATTGATGACTACGCATTCCTATGATGCTGTGATTCACAGTATGGCTGTCAGTGATTTTACACCTGAAAGTTCGGTTACAATAGAAGATTTAGAAACAGTGATCGCTTCTAAGCCTAGTGACCTCCCTGCCGCTTTAGCAACAATTGAAGCCGAGCGAACTGAGAAAAAAATCTCTTCAGATACTGACCATTTAGTGATTGTATTAAAGAAAAATCCAAAAATCATTGGGTTGATCAAACAACTACAACCAGAAACAATTTTAGTCGGCTTTAAATTATTAGTCGATGTCCCGTTAGTAGAATTATTGAACGTCGCCAAAAAAAGCTTGGAAAAAAATCAAGCCGATTTTATCTTGGCCAATGATTTGTCAGAAATCAGCGGTGAAAAACATCATGGCTACTTGGTCAATCAGCAGCATAAAGTCAAAGAAGCTCATACTAAAACAGAAATTGCTGAATTGATCAAAGAGGAAGTCATGAAATTGGAGGAAACAAAATGAAAACGATCCTATTAGGAATCAGTGGAAGTATCTCGGCTTATAAAGCCGCCGATATTACCAATGAATTGACCAAAATGGGTTACCAATTAGATGTCATTATGACAAAAAGCAGTACAGAATTTATTACGCCATTAACGATTCAGTCTCTTTCACATCGTCGTGTCCACTTAGATGTGATGGCTGAGCCCGATGCAGCATTGATCAATCATATTGCGTTAGCAAAAGAAGCCGACTTATTTTTAGTCGCCCCAGCTTCTGCAAATACGATCGGTAAATTAGCTAATGGGATCGCTGACGATTTATTATCGACGGTTGCATTGGCCCTATTACCAGAAACACCAAAATTTATTGCTCCAGCAATGAATACATATATGTATCAAAATCCGATCGTTCAAAAAAATTTAACAACATTAAAGGAAGTCGGCTACCAAGAGATCGAACCCCGTGAAGCCTTATTAGCATGTGGCGATTATGGTCGCGGCGCATTAGCCAATGTTTCAGAGATCGTTCATCTGATCAATGCGGCCTTAAAGGAGTAACTTATGAAACAGACAAATGTTAGAAGTTTTACATTAACCGCGATGTTTTTAGCAATCATGATCTTATTAGCTGCAACACCGCTTGGTTTTATACCGATCGGACCGATCAATGCAACAACGATGCATATTCCCGTGATTATTGCTTCGATCATTTTGGGTCCTCGTATCGGAGCTGGTCTAGGCACTATCTTTGGCGTGATCAGTATGATTCGCTCGACGGTCATTATTACACCAATGTCCTTTGTCTTCTCGCCATTTATCGCCAATCCGTTAACCAATCATGGCGACTGGCGTGCAGTGATCATCGCGATCATTCCTAGAATCTTGATTGGTGTGGTTCCTTATTATGTTTATAAAGGACTGCGTAAACTATTAAAAGAAAAAGCGATCCCAGTTAGTCTTTTTATAGCTGGTATGGCCGGCTCATTGACTAACACGATTTTAGTCATGAATCTGATTTTTATTTTCTTTAAAGATAGCTACGCAGATGTATTACAAGTTGCAGCTAATGCTGTATATAGTGTTATTCTAGGAATTATTTTTGGTAGTGGATTAGTCGAAGCTGCCGTAGCCGGAATAGCAACAATGGCCGTTTGTGCCGTCTTGCTTCGTTTGATGAAAAAATAAAAAATGCTTGATAAGAATCACACGATTCCTATCAGGCATTTTTTATTTTGGTTCTTCCCCTAAAATACGGACTTCCGTTTCTAAGGCCACATCAAATTTTTCTTTGATTGTTTTTTGGATATGAGCGATCAGTTCTAAATAATCAGTAGCTGTTGCATGATTGATATTTACAATAAATCCGGCATGTTTTTCTGATATTTGCGCACCGCCCCAAATCAATCCTTGCAATCCAGCATCTTGAATCAATTTACCAGTAAAATGACCGACGGGACGTTTAAAGACACTCCCACATGATGGATATTCTAATGGTTGCTTCAATTCTCTTAATTCTGTCAATTCCGCCATCCGTTTTTCGATCTGAGCATGATCACCGTGAGCTAACTTGAACGTGGCACTCAAAACGATCGCTGGTTGTTCTTGAATCGCTGAATGACGATAAGCAAAATTCATTTTTTCTTTGGTCCAAGTTTCAAAATTTCCATCTGCTAATAAAACATCAACCGATTCAAAAACATCTTCTAGTTGACCATCGTAAGCACCAGCATTCATAAAGACTGCCCCTCCGATACTTCCTGGAATACCACAAGCAAATTCAAAGCCGGTCAATGAATGGTCCAAGGCAACATATGTTGTATCGATTAATTTTGCGCCAGCTTGCGCAGTGATTTTTGTTTCGTCAACGCGGATCGTGGTCATGTCGGTCAGCATGATCACCACACCGCGGATACCACCATCTTTTACGATCAAATTGCTTGAATTTCCTAGTACGATCCAAGGAAGATCATTTTCGCGACAAAAATCAACTAATTCTTTAACTTCTTGGTTATCAGTAGGAAAAGCTAAAGCGTCAACGGGCCCGCCAGTTTTAGTAAAAGTATAATTCATTAAAGGTTCATCCAAAAGGATTTTCAAATTAGGTAATGTTTCTGTTAACTTAGTTATTTTCACTTTGATAAGCCTCTCTCGTTCAATACGGGTAAATTTTCAAACGTCTTTGCTATTTTAGCACGCTCAAAAAAAACTTACCACCCTTTATAATACATGTCGTAGATGCTGCTCTAACATTTTCTCACACAATTCATGACTCAATAGAATATTCTTTTGACGTAGATCATTGTCAGCGCCATCAAGTGCTGCTAAAAAATGTGTAACTAATTGTTCAAACCCGCGTTTTTCTAAAGTTGTCGTCCAATCTCCGAATTTTTGTATTTCGGCCATCTGCCCTTTTTTAATCGTTAGATCGGTTAATTGGTCCAAAATCATTGTTTGTTCTGCGGAACTTACTTGGTAACGTTCCATTTTTCCGCCACTCATCAGATCCATCGATAACAAGCATTCACTAGTAGCTGTGGACAATTGCATCTGCGCATATGTCATTAATCCAGCCTCTTCGCGAATCTTTGATTGGACGAATAAAATTTCATCATCCAACAAATAAACAGCCGTGTCTACTAAATGAATAAACAAATCGTAGATACCGTATTGCGTCGCCATCGCATGATTCGGTTCATTCTTTTCTAGATGGATCACTCGTTTTTGCGGTAGCTGTTTCAATTGCTCAACCATGGGAGCAAAACGACGATTAAAGCCAACCATGAATAAGATTTTTTTTTCGTTTGCTAATTCATGTAATTGACGAACTTCGGCAAAATTTTCGCTGACGGGCTTGTCCATAAAGACTGCTACTCCTGCTTCTAAGCATTTTTTAGCAATCTCAAAATGAACTTTAGTCGCCACGTGAATAAAACAAGCTTCGATGTTTTGTGCGATCAATTCATCAATTGTTGAAACTGTTTCTTCAAAATGATACTTTTGGGAAATTTCTTTCCTTACTGCTTCATTGCGCGTCGCAAAAATAAAGGTCGTTTTCTCTCTTGATTTTGCATAGGTCGGTAAATAGGCTTTTTGAGCAATCCCACCAATGCCGATAACGCCAACTTTCATATCTAAAAACTCCTTCTATCATTTTATTTAGTTGTATACTACTTTCATCTCAACTCTAGGTAGTCAAAGCAACGTTTCTTTGCTTTCTGACTTTTTTTCGTTACAATTGAAGCAATTAAACGTATTCATTTGAAAAATGGAGGAAAAAACATTGAAATTAATTTCTTGGAACGTCAACGGTCTACGTGCTGTTATGAAAAAAAATTTTATGGAAGTTTTTAACGAATTAGAGGCTGATTTCTTTTGCTTGCAAGAGACAAAACTTCAAGCAGGCCAAATCGAAATGGACTTGCCTGGTTATTATCAATATTGGAATTATGCCGAAAAAAAAGGTTATTCTGGAACTGCAATCTTTACCAAGCATGAACCGATCAGCGTAAACTATGGTCTAGGTATTGCAGAACATGACCAAGAAGGTCGTCTAATCACCTTAGAATATCCTGAATACTATGTCATTACTTGTTATACGCCCAACTCACAAAATGAATTGAAACGTTTAGATTATCGGATGACATGGGAAGAAGCTTTTCTAACCTATCTCAATCAACTAAAAGAAAAGAAATCGGTCATTTTCTGTGGTGACTTGAATGTCGCACATGAAAAGATTGATTTAAAAAACTGGAAAACCAATCAAAAAAATGCTGGTTTTACACCCCAAGAACGTGAAAAATTCAGTACCTTATTAGAAAGTGGCTATCTTGATACGTTCCGTTACTTTTATCCTGAGCAAGAAGGTATTTACTCATGGTGGAGCTACCGTTTCAACGCCCGTAAAAATAATGCCGGTTGGCGGATCGATTACTTCGTTGTCTCGGATAATCTAAAAGATCAACTGCAAGATGCCAAAATCCATACAGAGATCATCGGCAGCGACCATTGTCCAGTTGAACTAACGATCAATCTTTAAAATTTCTCAAGTTTTTCTGACTAGTCTTTTGCCGTTAAACAAATTATGCCAAAATAATGGCAAAGAGGTGAAACGATTGAACTTTATTGCAATGGACTTTGAAACAGCTAACTATCAATCCCACAGCGCTTGTTCATTAGCATTAGTAATGGTAAAAAACAGCCAGATCGTTGGTGAATACTATTCTTTGATCAAACCGGAAACAGATTTTTTCTGGAAAAACATCCAAATTCACGGTATTCATCCAGAGGACGTAGCAAAGGCACCAAAATTTCCTGAAGTTTGGCAAGAAATCAAACAATATTATCAAGAAAATCGGTTGATTGTTGCTCACAATGCCGGTTTTGATACCAAAGTATTGGCAGGCTGTCTTGATTATTATCAGCTAGAACAGCCTTCTTACCTTTCACTTTGTACCGTTCGAACCAGTAGACGCTTGTTCCCTGAAATGGCCAATCATCGGTTAAATACGGTCTGTGAAAAACTCGCGATTCCTTTAGAAAACCATCATGATGCCTTGGAAGATAGTCGAGCTTGTGCCAAAATCCTACTCTATCAAGAGAATCATTTTGGCGTCGACCCATTAAAAAAATTAGTCTTGCCCATGTAAAGGTTTATTCTTAAGCGAAGCAGATTGCTTCGCTTTTTTAATCGATCAATTTGCTCATTAATAATACATCAATAAAATTTCCTTGCTGATCACATGCTCCGCGTTTCATCACTGCTTCAGTTTCAAAACCAAATTTTTGATACAAATGAACAGCTCGTTCATTTCTTTTTTGGACTGTTAATTCTAAACGACGTAAGGGTGATTGTTCTTCGCTCCAATAGATCAATTCATCTAATAGAGCTGTTCCTAAACCAATTCCCCAAAATTCTTTTAATACGCTAATTCCGATTTCGCCGATATGAGCAATAATTTTTTCTGCTCCTGCTTTGATAGAGGCCATCCCGACAATTTGCTCATCAGCTAGTGCTAACAGTAGTATATTATTTTCACTTTCATATAAATCGGCTAATTGCAGCTGTAGTAATTCTTCTGTCAAACCTAATCCAGTTTCATCCATGATTAAAAAATCGGTTTCTTTTGCAATTTGACGACTGACTTTTTGTATTTCTGCTGCATCATCAGGAATTGCTTCTCTTAAAGTGATCTCTACTTCACTCAACAGCTTTCCCACGCTGCTAAAATTCTTGCTTGGAAATGTTCAGCTCGTTTCCCTTGAGCTAATAATTCTACTCGTCGCATTGTTTCATCTTGGTCATCTTTTGATAAGATCAATTCAAGATAATCTTCTGGTAAAAATTCTCCCAATTGTTGTCCCCATTCGATCACCGAAAGACCCTCACCTTCAAAATAGTCATCTAATCCTAAATCATCTGCACCTGATTCAATACGATAAACATCCATATGATAAAGAGGCATACGGCCTTGTTGGTATTCACGAATAATCGTATAGGTGGGACTTTTGATCATTTGATCGATCTCCATACCTAGGGCAATGCCTTTAGTCAAAGTTGTTTTTCCTGCACCTAAATCGCCGGTTAAAACTAAATTATCACTTGGCTTAGCGACAGCACCAATGATTTTTCCTAATTTTTCAGTTGCTGTTGTATCGACTAACGTTATCACGTGTCTCCCCCTTTTTCTATTACTCACTAAGTATAACGATTTGTCTCCATAGAGAAAAGAAAAACATGCCTCGATCCTTTTGTGCCTTCATGTTTAAATTTAAGACAAAAGAAAAAGAGCTACCCCAAGGATAGCTCTTGAAATTCCAATAATTAGTTCATCAATGTCTGAGCTGCAGTGATGATTGATAACTTATAGACATCTTCTTCGTTACAGCCACGAGAAAGATCCGAAACTGGTTTATTCAATCCTTGTAGAACTGGTCCGATAGCTTCAAATCCACCAAAACGCTGAGCGATCTTGTAGCCAATATTTCCTGATTGTAATTCTGGGAAGACAAAGACAGTTGCTTGTCCAGCTACTTTTGATTCTGGTGCTTTTAATTGGGCAACGCCAGGAATATAAGCCGCATCAAATTGTAATTCACCATCGATTAAGTATTCAGGTGCTAAGTCTTGTGCAATTTTAGTTGCTTCAGCGACTTTTTCTACTTCAGGCGCTTTCGCAGACCCTTTCGTTGAAAAACTCATCATCGCCACTTTAGGCTCAATATCAAATAGTTCAGCTGTTTTTGCTGATTCGACTGCAATTTCAGCTAGCTCTTGCGCATTTGGATTTACATTGATCGCGCAATCTGAGAATAAATATTTTTCTTGATCTCGACCACGTACCATTAGGAAAGCACCACTCGTACGGCTAACACCCGGTTTTGTTTTAATGATTTGTAACGCTGGACGAACAGTATCACCTGTCGAATGAATAGCACCAGAGACCATACCTTCTGTGATTCCCATATAAGTAAGCATCGTACCAAAATAATTTTCGTCCTTAAGAATCTTTTCAGCGTCCTCTTTGCTGACTTTGCCTTTACGGCGTTCAACAAATACTTCTACCATTTCATCCCAGCGATCAAAATGATCTGGATCAATGATCGTGAAGTTATCTAAAGCGATTCCACGAGCACCCGCAGCTTTTTCAATTTCAGCTAAATTGCCGATTAGGACTGGTTCAACTAATTCTTCTGCTTTTAAGCGAGAAGCGGCACCTAAAATACGAGCATCTGTTGCTTCAGGAAATGCCACTTTGATGTTGCGACGAATAATCTTAAATTTCAAACTATCAAATAATTCCACGATTAAAACCCTCCAGATATTTATTTCTTATTAATCATACAACAATTCAAGTCAAAAGAAAAGGACAGAGTAAAAACTCTGTACTACTAATTAAAATCTAATAACTAAAGATAAAAGATGTTTTTATAAAATGTCTATATAACAGAAACCGGTATCACTTTAAACTGTTTCAGGTAACTGCCAATCAATGGGTTTCTCACCCCATTCAGTTAAAAACTTGTTTGTTTGTGAAAAAGGTTTTGTTCCAAAAAAGCCTCGATGGGCAGACAATGGTGATGGGTGAACGGACTTGATGATCGCATGCTTAGTCGTATCGATCATTTTTATTTTTTCTTGCGCGGGTTTCCCCCACAAAATAAAAACAATCGGTTTTTCCCGTTCATTCAAGCGTTGGATAATCACATCCGTTAGTTGTTCCCATCCTTTTCCTCGATGAGAATACGCTTGACCTTCCCGTACAGTCAAAACGGTATTCAATAACAGTACACCTTGCCTTGCCCAACTGATCAAATTCCCATGTTGAACTGCTGGTATATCTAGATCACTCTCTAATTCTTTATAGATATTTCTTAGTGATGGCGGTATTTTAACTCCTGGTTGAACTGAAAAAGATAAGCCGTGCGCTTGATTTACTCCATGATAAGGATCTTGACCTAAAATAACTACTTTCACATCACTGTAAGGTGTTAATTCAAGGGCTTCAAAAATATGATACATATCAGGATGGATCTTTTGAGTTTGGTATTCTTGTTTTAAAAATTCTCGTAATTGTAAATAATATGGTGCTTGAAATTGGTCAGCCAAAACGTTTTGCCAATCATTATGGATGATTTCCTTCATCTTGCACACTCCTATTCTTTTTGATCGATAATGATAGTTTTTAACATTATCAGTGCAGTTATTTTAAAAGTAGACTGACACGTGCCTAATTCTTTATAAAGAATCAAAACGAAGTCGTTTTCTGCTTTGAGAATATGGTACACTAACTATGACTGATAAGAAAGCTAGGTGAATAATTTTGATAAAACTCATTGCCTCTGATATGGACGGTACTCTGTTAAACGATCAATTACAAGTTTCGACTAAAAATATCGAAGCCATTCAAAAAGCTCAAGCACAAGGAATCGAATTTATTACCGCTACTGGACGTGGTGTCAGCCACGCTATCATCTCCTTGGATCGTGCCAATATCCATGTGCCGATGATTCTCTTAAATGGCGCTCAGGTAGTTAATGCTCAACGTGAAACGATTTTTACGATTCCCATTGGTAAAGAACGAACAAATACTGTTTTAGATGCTCTAGATCGTGCAGATCTTTATTATGAAGTTTTTACTGCTGAGCATGTCTATTCTGAGAACCAGCCGGAACGAATCGATTTTATCTCAGGACACTTGCTAAAAAAGGTTCCTGGATTATCCAAAAAAATGGCAATTGCAGTTTCCTCTGAACATTTAGCATTAACGCCATTAACGTATGTAGACAATATCCGTCAAGTCTTGAAAGAAACGGATGAAGAAGTGTTAAAAATTATTGCCTTCGATAAACATGGACCTGATACGCTTAAAGCAGCGACTTTAGAGTTAGAAAAAATTGGCAACTTAGCGATTGCGGCTTCTGAGTTGACAAATATCGAAATCAACCATGAAGATGCTCAAAAAGGTATCGCTTTGAAACAATTTGCTGAACAACGTGGTTTTACTGCTGAGCAAGTGATGGCAGTTGGAGATAATTTTAATGATTTAACAATGTTAAGTTATGCAGGCGAAAGTTTCGCTATGGGCAATGCAGTTGATGAAGTCAAACAAATCGCAAAACATGTCACTTATACAAACGAAGACAATGGTGTAGCCACGGCAATTGAACGGGTCCTTTCTGAAGAGCTATAATTAGAAGGTGTGAATCAAGAATGACCGAATTTTTTATTCAAGAGAAACAACTAAGCTCGGTAACTCGAACTATCGTCAAGGACAATAAAGGCAAGCCTTTATATCTGATGGTCGGTCACTGGGGACGCAAAGGAAATGTCTTATCGCTTTATGCAATGGATGGGCAGATCGTTGCGTATATTAAACAAGCTAGCGTTATTTTAGGACGTAAATTTGAGATCTATTATGAACAGACAAGAGTAGGCATTTTGCATAAAATTTTTCATTGGCCTGGAGATTTTTATTATATCAAGCAGCTGCATTGGGCTGTCTATGGAGATATTTATAACCACAAATACAAAATCAACCATTTCAATCAAAATGTCATGACGATGGATAAAGCCACCTTACTAACAGGTGATTATTATGTATTAGACATCGCAAATCCATCAGATGCGCCCGTTGCTATTTGTGTCGCGGCCGTCATGGATTATTGGCTTTACAATCGTAATAAGCAAACAGAAAATGAACCTACGTTTGAAGTAACTTTTTCTCAAAATTAAAACAGCAAAGCCAATTTGGCTTTGCTGTTTTTTTAACTTCGATCTCGAGGTTTTACTTTACGTTGCATGTGATCATACAAATGCCCGCTGATCGTTATTTCACCCACATCTTTAAATCCATCACGTAAATACAAACGTTTAGCATTAGGATTTCCACGATCAACATTCAACCCAATCGTTTCTTGTCCTTCATGTGTTGCTAAGCGATCCACTGCTGTCAATAATTTCGAACCAATTCCTTGACCGCGGAATCTTTCATCTACTGCAATCGAATCTAAATACCATTCATTCGGGAATGCTTCCGGATCAATAAACATTTTGATGTTTTCATCTAATCCTTGAGCAGCCAAGTATTTTTCCAATGGCAAATCAATGATCGGTTCTTGTGTTGCGGGATAGCCAAACACGGCCCCTGCGATTTCTCCATCAATTTCTTCTACTAGTCCACGAGCATAGCCATAGCGATATGTTGGATCAGCCACACAGGCAGCAATCACTTCTAATGCTTTTTCTTCTCCGAATTCATCTAAGAAATCTAATTCCATATCTTTTAAAATAACCAATACTAATTTGGCTACTGCTGCGCCATCTTCTTTTTTTGCAAATCTAATCATTTGAATGCCTCTCTTTTAATAACATTAATATCTATTTTATAGTGTAACACGAGAATTATTTTTATGAAAGTCACCTGACTATATAATTTAGATAAGATTTGCTATGATACTTTCGGGAGGAAAGAAAATGAAAAAAGGACTAAAGATTATTCTCACCTGTTTATTGGTAGTCGTTTTAATCGTGGGCGGCTACTTGCTCTATCTATTTATCAGTTACGATCGTTTGCCCGATGATCTGACTCTGAAACCCGAAAATCAAAATCAAACAACGTTAAAAACACAAAAAAAATATCGAGCAATGAGTCATAATATTGGTTATGGCTCTTATCCACCAAGTTACAGTTTCTTTATGGATGGCGGCGACTATTCTCGAGCTTACGATAAAAAAACTGTGAAAGAAAACATGCAAGGAATCGTCAAAACAACGAAGGAACTTGACCCGACGCTCGCTTTTTATTAAGAAGTAGATCAAGATGGCGACCGTTCACAACATGTTGACGAAGTTGCGTGGTTAAAAACGCATTTAAACAGTTACAATAGTTTATATGGACAAAATTATGATTCTGCCTATTTATTCTATCCCTTTGACCAACCCATCGGCAAAGCTTCTTCCGGATTAGTCACTCTTAGTAAAGCGAAAATCACTAGCAGTCAGAGATACTCTTTACCTATTGAAACAAATTTCAATAAATTCTTTGATTTAGACCGGGCCTTCACAGTAAGCCGAATACCTGTTGCTAATGGTCGCGAATTTATTGCAATCAATACGCACTTATCTGCATTTACGAAAGATCGTTCTATCCAAACAGCTCAGTTGAAAAAAATCTTTGCTGTGATGGAATCAGAATACAAAAAAGGCAATTATGTGATGGTTGCTGGAGACTATAACCATGACGTATTAGGCAATAGCCCTGATGTTTTTCATACAAGTAAAAAAAGAGAGACTTGGACACATCCTTTTACTAAAAAGGAATTACCTGACGGTTTTCAAATCCCGGTAGGAAACTTGGCAGAGGAAAAAATTCCCTCAGCACGTGCCCTAAATGAGCCCTATCAAAAAGGCAAAACGATGACCACTTTGATCGACGGTTTCATTCTTTCTGACAATATCACAGTGGATGATATCCATGTAAAAAATATGGAGTTTCGTTACTCTGATCATAATCCGATCTACTTAGATTTTACTCTTAAATAATAATAAAAAAGGGCATTCAAAATTAATGAATGTCCTTTTTACTGATTATCCCGAATGATCGTCCAGCCATTTGTCCGACTGTTTTTTGCGGCTCTCTCTGCATCTAAAGCTTTGCAGTAAACAGTTGTCATTTCTTCAGCTAATTCTGCTTTGATCAATTGTTCTGTCCAAAATGCTTTTTCTTTTAACGGTAAATAATCTAGCTCATGAATTTTCCAGATATAAGAGCGCAACTGTTCAAATAATTTTTGTTGGATCATTTGTAATTGATATTCACCATCATCAATTATTCTGACTAGATCATCTAATTCTGAATAGGAATCACTTTCAACTACTTTTTGACGATAAATTTCTTTCGTCTCTTCCGTACTATAGATTAATTCTGCTATTTTTAGATTGATCCTTGCTTGAATTTTCTTCATGAACAACTGATCTTCCGTTTTGATTTGCTCAGGAGATTGTTTCATTGTCTTAGTCACATTTCCTTTTCATAAAAAAGCAATCACTGAAGCAATCTGCCACAGTGATTATTTTTATCCTAAATAGAATATTTTTTCTTCAATAAGGCAGCACCTGAAAGTCCGATCAACCCCATACCCATTAAGGTCGCTGCTAGACTTTCTGCTTCACCAGTCTGAGGCAGCTCTTTTGTCGAATCAGCCTTTACTTTTTTATATTCTTTGATATAGCTATTTTTAGCAATTGTTGCTACCGTATCACTACTTGAATTGCTGTTACCCTTACCAGTATTTTGTTTATTATTCTGTGTCACGATAGTTGTTCCTTTATTAGAATCTTTGTTTTCCGTTGGAGTTCCTTCTTTTGGTTCTTCTTTTGGTTCTTCTTTTGGTTCTTCTTTTGGTTCTTCTTTTGGTTCTTCTGTCGTTCCTAATGCGAATCCTGATTCATAACCTTGTTGGTAACTTTCACTTTTACCGATATTTGGATTCTTTTGCTGGGTCAATTTGATATCATTGAAGCCTACTTTCAAACCTGCTAAGTAATCGATTGCCGCTTCTAACTCCATTGTCTTTTCTTTGATTGCTGTTTTAGCTTCGGTAATTTCTTCTTTCAAAGCTACTAAGTTTTCTTTGATTTCTTTGATTTCTTTTTCAATTCTTTCAATCTCGGCATTTGCTTCTGTAAGCGCTTGTTCAGCCGCATCATATTTTGCTTGTTGCTCAGCTAGTTCTGCTTGAGCTTCGGCAATCGTCGCTTCAGAAAATTCAATAAATGGCTGCCAATAATCTTTTGCTTCTGTTAATTCTGCTTCTTTGACTCCTACTTTTGCTTGTGCTTCATCAATTGTAGTTTGTAAGTTTGCTAATCCTTCAGAACTTTCTTCGATTGCTGTTTCTGCTTCTGCTGTAACAGCTACTTGATTTTGACGTGCTTGTTCTAATACATCCTGAGCTTCATTCATATCGGCAATTTTTGCTACTTGGTTCGCATAAGCCGCTTCACGTAACTGTTCAGCTTCTTCAATCAGCTGGTTTGCTTGATCTTTAATTGCTTGAGCTTGAGCAATTTTTTCATTCATAGCCTGATCGGTCGTTTGTTTTTCAGCTATTTTTTGTTGATAATCATTTTCCGCACTGATTTTGGCTGCCTCCGCAGTTGCAGCAGCAGCTTGAGCAGCTGCGTTTCGATCATTTTCGGTAGAAATCGCCGTATTAAATGTCATTAAACGATAATTGATAAGTTCTAACTCGTTGTGAGCATTATCTAATTCAGCTCGTTTAGCTGAATAATTCGGATCACCCGGGGTCATTCCAGTTAATTCAGCTGTCAATTCTGTAATTTTTTGTGTTACTTGCGACTTAGATTCTTCAAGTGCATTAATTTCCGGAGTGACATACGCTAGTAACGCATCGTAAACTTGTTGTGCCCTTTGTGCTGCTGATTGGGCATCATCAGCTATTGCTTGTGCATCTTCAAACGCTACAAGAGCTGCATCTACTGCCGCTGCTGCCGTGTCTTTTGTTGCATTTGCATCCGCAATTATTCCATCTTGAGCATTGATAGTTTGTATAACTCTTTGTAGATTGACTTCTGCTTCTTGAATCAGTCTTTCTGATTCATAAAATTCATCCACCGCTTGTTGATGTGCTTCCTCTGCAGCTTGAACTTTGGCATTTGCATCTTCGATCTCTTTTTGTTTTTTTGCTACTAGTTCATCATGTTCAGCTTGTTTTTTTGCAAAATCAGCTTGAGCTTTTTCTAAGGCTGATTTTGCATCATCGACTGCAGCTTGTTTTTCTGCAATTTTTTCTGCAATAACTTTTAATTCGTTTTCGGCCATTCGCACCTTATCATCATGCGATTTTTGCGCTGTTGCTAAGGCTTGTTTTTCCGTTTCTAGCGCTGCGGAAAGCTCTGGAATCCTTTCTTTTGCTGCTGCTAATTCTACTTTCAATGCGCGAATTTTTTCTTTCGCATCCTTGATGGCTTGTTTTTCTGCCGCTTTTAATTCCACTACTTTGTCTTTTGTGGCTGACAACTCTTCTTTTGCTTGTTGAATAGCAGCAATTGCTGCATTTTCCAATTCCATGTATTTCTTTTCATCATATACGTAAATAAGCGTTTTCATTTTTTGCGTTACTTTAATCGGAGAAACCTCTTTTGCCTGTATAGTTAATGGTGCCGCTGCCATAGAACTTAATGTTGCTGAAACAACTAATGATTGTAAAAAAGCTTTTTTCTTCAAATTTTATCTCTCCTTTTTTTAAACTCCAACATCACTTGCCCAATAGTCTTCAAAATTATTGGTTTCATACCCCTTCAACAGTTTTCAACCATACATTTGAAATGACTATTTTCAATCCCAACCAATTCTGTATAAAATCGACCTTCTAAAAAATTAAAACAACCCTTTTAATAACACTATGGATTATATCATCTTTACATCGCTTAATAAAGTTCTCTTTTTAAATTTATTTTTTAAAACTAAATACCTTTATTTATCAGTATTATTAATCAAATTAAATATTTACCCTTCAAAAATAAAAATTAAATAAGATAACAAAAATAACGCGAGGTTAAAATTAATAAACAAATAAAAATATAGAGATATACCAATCTTATTTTTTCTGAAAACCATAAATAGAATTTTTTTATTTTTTATAAATTATTTGAATGTTTGCATACAAAAAAAGTAGGAAAGATCTAAAAACAGATCCTACCTACTTTTTAACTATCCTTGTCGAATATTTTTTATAATCGCTTCTGCTTCAGCTAAGTTCATTTGCTGGGCACTTCTTAAAGCCTTTGAGACCTCAGCAACCTCATTTTCCTTAGCTCCAGCAGTAATTGCTAGTGAACGACTCTGCATCGCCATGTGCCCCTTTTGAATACCATCTGTCACTAAAGCTCTCACTGCTGCTAAATTTTGAGCTAGTCCAACAGCAACAATGATTTCACTCAGTTCAGCTGCACTATTTATATCTAGCAGTTTCAAACTCGTTTGAGCTTTAGGCAAGACTTTTGTTGCGCCGCCTACGATTCCGACTTTCATAGGAATAGCTAACTTGCCATACAATCTTGTTCCTTCTATCCACCACTCAGTCAATCCTTGATAGTGGCCGTTACGCGCTGCATAAGCATGGACAGCTGCCGCGACTGCTCGCGTATCATTTCCAGTTGCTAATACGACAGCATCAATTCCATTCATGATTCCTTTGTTGTGTGTTGCCGCACGATATGGATCTAATTTACTAAACTCGCTAGCTGCAACAATCTTTTCTGCAACATTTTCTCCAATAACATCCAGTGGAATCTCACATGTAGCTTCTACTATTGATTCCGTAGCATAGTTACTTAAAATACTAAACAAAACTTCTGCATCTGGTAACATCTGTTGAATTTCTCGGGCTACCGCTTCGAGGATCGTATTTAGAATATTGGCACCCATCGCATCTAAGGTGGCAACAGATAAATCAATCGATAAATAGCCTTTTTCAAAATTTCTAATGGCTAAAGACCGTAGTCCACCACCACGCCGATATATCGATGGATAGCTTTCTTCAGCTACCTTAAACAGCTCTTTTTCATTTTTTAAAATTAGTTGACGATAGTAATCCGCTTCTTCGACATTTCGTAAAACGATTTGACCGATCATTTCTTGATTGACCACTCTAGTCTTGAAACCGCCGGCAGCTGCAACGATTTTGCCCGCATTGCTTGCTGCTGCGATTACAGAAGGTTCTTCCGTTGCCATTGGGATAAGTTTTGGGTTTCCATTAATAATAAAATTTTGTGCTAAACCCAATGGTATAGAGCATTCGCTGATTTGATTCTCAATTAAATTATTCGCTATTTTAGCAGGTAGCACTGTGTCCATACTCAGTTGTGCTGCCTCTTTTGCTGAGAGACGATTTTCTTTGACTAACTTAGCTAAACGTTCAGATTGTGTCATCTGATAAAATTTTTTTTTTGCTCTTTCTTGAGATTCAGACTTTTTTAGCATCAATGCTAAACCAAGCCCTCCGCCGATACATAAGCTGGCGATCCCGTGTTGTTTATCTTCTTGATACAACTCAGATAATAGCGTTGTTACGATGCGTGTACCACTAGCACCGATCGGATGACCTAAGGCGATCGCACCACCATAGACATTTACTTTTTCAGCCGGTAGTTTTAACTCCTTCAAAACAGCGACTGAGGCTGATGCAAAGGCTTCATTAATTTGAAATAGGTCGATATCTTCAATTGAATAATCCGTTTTCGCCAGCAATTTATTGATCGCAAAAATTGGTGCTACCCCCATAATACTAGGATCGATACCAACTTCACTATATCCCTCAATAACTGCTAAATAATCTAAATCATGTTCAATTGCATAAGATTTAGCAGCTAATACTACTGCAGAAGCACCATCATTAAGAGTTGAAGCATTCGCCGCACTGACGACACCATCCTCTTTAAAAGCTGGTTTTAAAGAACTGATTTTTTCTAACGTTGTATCCGCACGAATTCCTTCGTCTTCTGTAAATAGGCTTCCATCACTAAGAGGAACTCCTACGATCTCAGAATTAAATTTTCCATTTTCACGAGCTGCTGCTGCTTTCATTTGAGAGTCAAATGCATACTGATCTTGCATCTCACGTGTAACGCTGTATTCGACTGCTACTTTTTCAGCTGTTAAGCCCATATGCTTACCGCTAAAAGCATCTGTCAAACCATCATAAATCATACTTGATTTTGGTTCTTGCCATTCTTGGGTTGAAAAATCAAAACTTGTAACTTTAGGTGCTTGAGACATATTCTCTGTACCGCCAGCAACTACGACCTTGGCATCCCCTAATAAAATTTGCTGCATCGCGAAGATTACCGATTTCATTCCTGATCCACAAACTTCATTGATTGTGGTTGCTGGTACTTCCTGCGGTACCCCAGCTTTTATAGCCGACTGACGAGCAACATTTTGTCCATTTCCAGCCTGTAAAACATTTCCCATAAATACTTGTTCCACTTGCTCAGGTTTTAGCTCCGAACGTTTGATGGCTTCTTCTATTACAATAGTACCGAGTTCTACAGCTGAAACACTAGCTAATTTACCTTTATATTTGCCGATTGGTGTTCGAACTGCACTTAAAATGACTACTTCTTCCAACGGGGCACCTCCAATTTTTCATTAAAAATCACGCATAAGTATAGCATAGATAGTTTTATAATTTCTTAAGATTCAAACTTACCTAATTATAACCTTTCTATGATATATTTACTTTTGGGATAAAATATCTTTTATTTACATAAAGTACAAATGAAAGAACTGTATAAAATGAAAATGAAGATTCATAAAAAATGGATTTTAAAATAGAATTTAGGGGGAGCAATATGAAGATAGGGATTGATAAAATTGGTTTTCACGTGCCAGAATATTTTTTAGATATGACTGATTTAGCCAATGCGCGTGAAACAGATCCTAATAAATTTCACATTGGCTTAGGACAAGATCAAATGGCGATCATTCCTGCCACACAAGATATCGTCACACTAGGAGCGAGTGCTGCTGCGAAAATATTGACTGATGAAGACAAACAAAGCATCGATATGGTGATTGTCGGGACAGAGTCTAGCACCGATTTTTCAAAATCAGCTGCTTCTATCATCCATGACTTATTAGCTATTCAACCTTACGCTCGATCTTTTGAAATCAAGCATGCGTGTTACGGAGGTACTGCTGCATTACAACAGGCTCATGACTATGTAGCCCTTCATCCAGATAGAAAGGTTTTAGTTATTGCTACAGATATTGCCAAATACGGTTTGAATTCTGGTGGCGAACCAACACAAGGTTGTGGAGCAGTGGCTATGTTAGTGACAAATGACCCACATATTTTAGCCTTCAATGACGATAGTGTCTTCTATTCAGAAGATGTCTATGATTTTTGGCGACCTGCTGGACATGATTATCCTGAAGTCGATGGCCATTTATCAAATCAAATCTATATCGACTCTTTTACCCGTATTTGGGAGCAAAATAAGACAATCAATCATACGACAAGTTCTGATTACGCTGCACTGACTTTCCACTTACCTTATACAAAGATGGGGCGTAAAGCTTTACGTGCGATTTTTCCTGAAATGGATGAAATCGAACAACAACGACTCGAAGCACGTTATGATGAAGCGATTTTATACAGCCGTCAAGTGGGTAATCTTTATACAGGCTCCCTTTACTTAGGGCTGATTTCATTATTAGACAACAGTAAATTAACGAGTGGTGATCGGATTGGTTTGTTCAGCTACGGTTCTGGCGCAGTCAGTGAATTCTTTTCAATGACTTTGATGGAAAATTACCAAGACTATTTGACCGTTGAAAAAAATAAAGCTTTATTAGCTGATCGGACAGCATTGACGATTGAGGCTTATGAAAAAATGTTTAGCGAGAAATTACCCGTTGAAGAAAAAGAATATCATTTTAATGATGCTACACCTTTTGCTATCAATAAAACAAAAGGTTTCATTCGCTACTATAACAAGTAAAAAAAGACAGCTTAACGGCTGTCTTTTTTTATATTTTTTCAATTATTATTCATGCTATAATTCATTTATTAAAGGAGGCAATTTATTCATGAATATTTTATATATATCGATTTCAGGAAATACTCGTGCTTTTGTAAAAAATTTAGCTATTTATGCTGAAGAACAGCATCAACTGGATGCAACCAATCCTTTGATAACTTCAAAAGAAATTTCTGATAATAGTCCTTTTGAAATAGAAAATGACCCTTTTTTCACTTTTGTTCCTACATATCTCGAAGGTGGTAATGGGGTCGATAATGGGGATACTGAAATTTTAACTGAAGCTATGCGAGATTATTTAGAGTATGAAGATAATTACAAAAATTGTTTAGGTGTCGTTGGCAGTGGCAATAAAAACTTTAATTATCAGTACTGTTTAACTGCCAAACAATACAGTGAAACTTTTAGATTTCCATTTATTGCTGATTATGAACTTCGTGGAACTAAAGTCGATTGTCAACGAGTGTATCAAGCATTGAAAAACTTAAATTAGATTTCCCCTCATTGTTTTATTGACTTTTTATCATTTTTAGCGCATTCTTTAAAAAACTCTTTTATCCATCGAAAGGCGTGTTGAAATGAAAAAAGTGGCAATTATTGGTGTAGGTCATGTCGGTAGTACTACTGCTTATACCCTGATTTCAAAAAATATTATTGATGAATTAGTACTGTTTGATTCAAATAGAGATCTAATTCAAGCTGAAATAAATGATTTACTTGATGGACAGATGGAACAAGAACATCAAGTAAAAATAATTGCTCCCGATTTATCTGAGCTAGCTGATACTGACGTTATCATCTTTTCAGCTGGGGATATCTCTCTTGTTAAAGGTAACCCTGATCGATTCGCGGAATTAAATTTAACAAAAAAAATTGTTGAAGAATGGGCTCCTAAAATTAAAGCTGCTAATTTTTCGGGAATCATTTTAAATATCACCAATCCTTGTGATGTTGTCACACAGTACTTACAGGAATTAACTGGATTTCCTAAAGAACGAGTTATTGGTACAGGAACTTCTCTAGATACTAGCCGAATGAAACATGCAGTTAGTACATACTTAAATATCCATCCATCTGCAATTTCTGGTTATGTCATCGGAGAACATGGAGAAAGTCAGTTTGTCGCTTGGTCTACTGTTCAAATAGCTGGATGCCCAATTAAAGATTTACTAAATGATCAAGTATTAAAACAATTGGATACAGACGCACGTAACGGTGGCTGGGTTACTTTCAAAGGAAAAGGCTATACTTCTTACGGCATAGCGATCCAGGCAGCAAAAATTACTCAAGCTATCTTAAATAATAACTGTCTGATCGTTCCTGTTACTCATTATCATCCAGATGAGAAATGCTATGTTGGTTCGCCAGCTAAAATAACTAGGAATGGCCTTGATGAGAGCTATACTCTTGCAATTTCTGAATCAGAAAAAGAAAAATGGCATCATACGATAGAAACTATTCATTCAATGTATTCTACTATCTGACTTTTTATTTTTGAATTCTATTAATTTGGCATTTGGCGTACGGTATTCAAAAACTTCTTCATTTTTTAAAGGTTCAAAATAATTTTTAATAGCTCGGATAACTGAATTATGACATACCAATAAATATACGTTCTCTGGATCCTCTTCAATTTCTTTTAGCAAAGGAACCACTCGAGCATAAACATCCATCAGTGATTCTCCTTCAGGATAACGCAAAGCAAACTGTGTTCTATTTTGAAGATATTCCACTTGTTTATCACTAGTACCATCATATATTCCATAATCCAATTCAATCAGACGTTCATCAACTACCATGGATAAATTATTTTTTTCAGCAACTAAGCGAGCTGTTTCTTTAGCACGGTTTAAAGGAGAATGAATGACTTTAGTAATTAGAATTTCTAATTCTTCAACTTCCTCGGCCAATGATTTTGCTTGCTGATAACCAATATTTGATAAATCAATATCGCTACGACCAGAAATAATACCTTTTTCATTCCACTCAGTCTCTCCATGTCTAGCTACATAAAGCAAATTAACTCTCTCCATTTCTTTTCATATAATAAAAAAAACTATCCACAAAGTGAATAGTTACAATTGCGTGGCGACGTCCTAATCTCACAAGGGGCAACCCCTCACTACAATCGGCGCTAAGAAGCTTAACTTCTGTGTTCGACATGGGAACAGGTGTATCCTTCTCGCTATCGCCACCACACTATTTGTTTG
>NZ_BAAFRV010000014.1:0-64461 GCF_045862035.1 Enterococcus hailinensis
AAGTTCATCCGTTGTAAGATGGGTATAGGTCATTTGTACTCACTCCTTATAATTCTTTGGTCAGAACTATTTTGAGTGTAGCACAAATGGCTTTTTTAGTTGTCTAGCTTAATTTTACAATCGGCGTGAAATAAAAAGTCATTAACTTTCCTTTACATTTCACCATATTTCTTCGTTTTTGGGCTGATAGTTATTGTTTTGAGTGAATCGCTAGTACAATATACGTTTACGACAATTCTGGAAAGGTTTGATGATTGTCATGCCAAAAATAAAACGTAAGTCCCACGAAGTTGAGTCGGTGCTGGAAGAAGATATCGAGATCCAGGGGAAACGGTTCCGATTGTATTTTCAAAATCGTTACTCGATTCTGTCATTAACGGTGGATCTATTGACTGGTTTCTTTTACATTATCGGGAGTGTCGCTTCTCTGACATCGATCCCTGATCGTATCGGGATGTATTTCTATCTTACTGGTGCCATTTTTCTAACGATCCGCCCCATTTTACGAATCATCAAAAATATTTTTGTCTACGATGATTGGAAAGAATCGAGGTCCAAAAAAGAATCAAACAACGGCTAAAAGCAGCTCTTTTTAGGAGCTGCTTTTTGTGTGGCCTTTTATTTTTATTTTAATCGATAATCGGTCCCTGTTTTTTGCGTGAAGTTTTTTTCTAAGCCTGAAGTGCGATAGATTTTTTGATCTTTCGTGACAAAAAGTGCTTCGGTGGCAGGTAATTCTTCGATCATGGCTAAGCCTTTGGTTAAACCTGCGGTAAATGCAACGGTCGATAAAGCATCGCCGGTCAGTGACGAATCGGTTACGATCGTCACACTGCTGAGTTGGTTGTCGATGGGGTAGCCTGTAGTTGGATCAAAAATATGATGATAATTTGTGCCTTGACTTTGTAAGTAGCGTTGATAGGTTCCAGACGTAACGATCGTTTGATCGGTCACCGCGACTTCACCGATGATCGCGTTGGCTTGTTGAGGATCACGGATACCGACTTGCCATGGTTGGCCGTTTCCACGGGTACTTTCTCCTAATACATAAATATTTCCGCCTAGATCTAAAACGGCGGTCGTGACCTTTGCTTGCTTGAATAATTTGACGATTTTATCTGTGGCGTAGCCTTTTCCTAACGAACCAATATCAAGCTGCATCCCTTTTTCCATTAAAAAAACCGTCTGCTTGTCGGCGTCTAGTTGTACCTGTTCACTATTCACTAAAGTGAGGGCCTTCACGACATCTGTTGCTGCTGGCTTTTTAGCAGTCGCAGAACCGATCCCCCACAACTGAGTCACGGGTCCAATCGTCAGATCAAATTTTTCATACGTTTGACTGTATTGTTTGGCCTTCACTAATAGTTGATAAGTTTCTGCCGCCACTGTAACGGGCGCGATACCGGCCGCGGCGTTAATCTGACTCAGTTCAGAAGCTGGATCAGCGAGATTCCATTGGTCATGTAATTTTGCCAATTCTTCAAATGCTTCATTGAGTACCGCTTTTTTTCCGCGATCATAAATTTTAATGGTCACGGGCGTATCAAAGAAAAAACCTGACTGTTCATCTGGGCTGTCCATGATGGTCTTTTGGCAACCACCAAAAAACAAAAGTCCTAAAACCAGCAGTCCTGCAAGAAATTTTTTCATCCCTATTCCTTTCTTTTATCTGTTTCTTTTATCATAACGCGTCGGAGCAAGAATTACCAAGAACCTGTGATAAAATGAAGCTGGAGGACAGATCATGAAAAATTTGAAACGTTATTTTAATTGGCGCGACCTTTGTCTGATTTTAGGCTTGTTTCTATGTTCTTTTCTGCCTTTACTTTTTTTACGTCAACCGGCTAGTCTGTCAACCGTCGCAGTGATCAAAGTTCGTGGTCAAGAGCTCCAGCGTTTTGATTTAACGAGTTCAACTACGGAGACCTACCAGTATTATTCAGAGAATGGCGAAATGAATTTGATCGAGATCAACCATCAGCGGGTTCGGGTCAAAGAAGCGAATTGTCGCGATCACATCTGCGAAGCGGGCGGCTGGATCGATCAGCCGGGACAAACGATCGTCTGCCTGCCGCACCAATTAGTGATCGAAATTCAAACGGGAGGTGACGGACACGGATCGATTTATTGATTCGTCTATGATGAACACTTTACATAAACAAGTATTTATCGCCTTGTTGGCGGCTCAAGCAATCCTGCTAAGCTTGATCGAGCGGCTGATTCCCCCCATTTTTGTTTTTGCACCCGGCGCTAAGATCGGCTTAGCCAATGTCGTGATCATCCTCGCACTTTATACCTTGGGGACGAAAGATAGTTTTTTCTTAGTCTTGCTGCGCTTATTACTGGCGACGTTATTAGGCGGAACGATCATGGGCCTGTTGTATGCAGCAGTCGGCGGCTTATTAAGTTTTGGCGGGATGCTCTTACTAAAACGACTTACCACTCCGCTGTTTAGTGTGGTCGGTGTCAGTGCCGCCGGTGGTTTTTTACATAACCTAGGGCAATTATTCGTTGCAGCGATGTTGGCCAAAACGTGGACGATTTTATTGTATCTGCCGGTTTTAGGCAGTGTCGGGATCGTTTCCGGTATTTTATCGGGTATGCTAGCCAAGCTACTCTTGGACAAATGGCCCCACTTATCACCTAAAGCATGAGCCTGTCAGCGCATCATTTGCTGGCGGGACTTTTTGTGCTCAGGATATCCTTTTGACCAACTGTCAAGATATGCTACGATAAAAGAAAAGGTTAGGAGGATAAGCGATGAAAATCCATGATTTTTCTGGTGGTTTCTTTTTCGAGCCTTCAACGAAACAACTAAAAAAATTATTTGCTGTAGAAAATGAGAACGTTTTTACTTTCACACCTAAAACAGTCACGATCCCTTTTGATCAACACATCGGAGCTCCCAATGAGTTGGTTGTTAGTATCGGTGAGACCGTGAAACAAGGACAGATCATTGCCAAAAGCAGTGCCGATATTAGCGGGCATGTCCACGCTTCTGTCAGCGGAATCGTGTTAGAAATTTTAGAAGTCCCTACTTTTGACGGCGAAACCCAAAGTGCGATCAAAATCCAATGTACACAGGAAGCGACCACGCCAGAGTTGATCCCCGAAGAACTAGATCCGGAAACGGCCGTGCGTCATGCTGGAATCGTGGGTCTTGGCGGTGCGACATTTCCGACTCATATCAAATTAGATCCAGATGATCGGATCGAGATCGAAGCCGTGATTTTGAATGGTGCGGAGTGTGAACCATTCTTGGCCTCCGATGACTATTTGATGCGTTATGAAAGTCGTAAAATTTTACGCGGCGGTGAATTGGCTCGTCAAATAATCGGTGCAAAAAAAATATTAATTGGGATCGAGTCAGATAAACCTAAAGCTTTAGCAGCCATGAAAGAAGTGGCCAAAACGATTCCGGATTGTCACGTCTTAGCTTTGCCAGTCAAGTATCCTCAAGGCGGTGAAGGTCAATTGTTGGAAACATTGTTAGCCAAAGAATCCCCGATCGATGGGCGGTCTGTCGAGACGGGTGGTTTCACAATCAATGTCGCGACGGCTTTTGCAATCGCCGAGGCCGTTGATGAACGCAAATCGTTGACCCATCGCTATGTGACGATCACTGGAGATGTCGTCGAACCAAAAGTGATCGCTTTTCCTTTAGGTACCAGCGTCGGAGATCTGATTGATTATTGCGGCGGATTTGCCGGCACACCTTCACGGATAATCCACGGCGGACCGATGATGGGTAAAACGATCACGAGTCTGGATTTTCCTTTAGCGAAAGGCAGCAACGGAATCATCGTTTTCAATCAAGAACATGATGGCAAACTGCCAGAATCACCTTGTATTCGCTGCAATCGTTGTGTCGACGTCTGCCCTGTCCGACTAGAACCACAATCGATCGATTTGGCCTATCGCAACAACGACTTGTTCACTTGTGATCAATTGATGGCCGAAGAATGTATCAATTGCGGCTGTTGCACCTATGTCTGTCCCGCTCGACGCGATTTAGCCGCCAAAATCAGTGCTGCTGGCGCTGAAATCAAAGCAATAAAAAAGGAGTTGGCTGCCAATGAAAAATAAAGCGCTGACGTTCAGTTCTATGAGTTCGCCACATATTGTCGGTGAGTCGACTACCCGTGAAATCATGAAATGGGTTTTGATCACCTTAGCACCGATCGTTTTGATCTCAGGCTTCTTTTTCGGCTGGCGGGTTTACATGCTTTATCTGATCGCGATCGTGACTGCTCAGATGTGTGAGTTTATATGGTTCAAGTGGACCGATAAACCTTTGACTTGGGATCTTAGTGCGATTGTCACAGCCGTTTTGCTGACCATGAACTTGCCGCCTTCTGCTCCATGGTATTTTCCGATGCTCGGCGCAGCTTTTGCCATTATTGTGGTCAAAGAATTTTTTGGCGGCTTAGGCTATAATTTTTTAAATCCCGCATTGGGCGGCCGGGCACTATTAGTTGGTTTATTCTTTTCGGATATGTTTAAAATCAGTTGGCCTAACCCGCCATTTGGACGATTATCCCCCGATGTTGTTTCACAGGCGACACCGCTAGCCATTTTAAAAGAACAGCAAACCTTGACTAATCATGAGTTAGTGCAAGCTTTCTTCGGTAATATTGGCGGCCGTATCGGGGAGACTTGCAGTGTCTTAATTCTCTTGGCAGCAATTATATTGCTTAAAAAGAAGATTATTCAGTACCACATTCCTGTCATTATTGTAGCAACGGTCGCACTAGGAGCTTGGCTCTTTGGTGAAAGTGCTGGATTGGCAAGTTGGCAAACGGTACTCGGCCATCTACTAAGCGGAGGATTATTATTAGGTGCGGTTTTTATGGCTACCGATTATGCTTCTAGTCCAGCAAATAAATTAGGTGAATGTCTTTTTGCCTTTGGTATTGGTGTGTTGATCTTGGTCTTTCGTTTTTTAGGACCGACGAATGAAGGCGTTAGTTATGCAATTTTGACAATGAATTGTGCCACACCACTGATTGACCGTTTATTGCGTCGACGTGTGTTAGGTGAACCCGGTAATCGGATCATCAATGCCAAACTAAAACGATAGGAGGAACAGAAGATGACACTTACGATCCGACTCGTTTTCTTTTTGGGTATTTTATGGCTGTCTAGTGCTGCTGAGAAGAATCCGCCAAAAATCGGCAGCAACCGTCCCAGCATCCTTGCTAAAAGTTTAGCCGTTGTTTTTTTAGTTAGCGGGATCAGTTGGCTGGGAGGAATGCTGTTTTGGTTTTTTGAGTATATGGTCGGCGACTTTGGTAATCAGATCGTGACTTTTCCGGCGATGGTAGGAAGCTGTAGCTTGTTTGTTTCGATTATCATTTGGCTGATTATTCGTCGCTGGGTGCCCTCAGAAATGTACGGGATAGTATTGGCTTTACCTTTTATTTTGAATCTTGCCTTGCTGCCAGCCATTTTTTCAGCCACAAATTTTTTCTACCAATACAATCTTGGCCTACTTTTTTTCCTCGTTTGCGGTGGATTATTCAGCGGGATCAAAGAACGCCTGGCTATTGCTCCAATCCCGAGATTCTTAGCAGGCTGGCCGATCCAATTAACAGCTTTGTTTTTAATTTTTCTTAGTCTATCCTTTTTCCACGGCGTCTTTTTTGAGACGATTTTTTAGTTATATGACAATAAAGATTGATTCTGTTTAGAATTAAAAAAATCCAACACTAAAGTAATTTAGTTTTGGATTTTTTTATTAATTGAAATTTCGCAAAATAAAAATCTGACCATCTTTTGCAAAATGTCCTCTATAATAATTTTTATTCAATTTTTCATCAAAAACTAAAGTTTCAGAATCTAAATGATCTTCAGAAGTAAAAAGAATAATACTGTCTTCACGGTACGTGACGTCTGCATTAAGGTTATCACCAACATAATTACCTTTTAAAGTAGCAGAATCATCGTCAAAGTCAATTCGAATATTTTCATCATCAACTGATAAATACCATTCTTGTCGATCCAATTTGGATTGCATTGTTCTAGGAAATAATTGATTTAACAGTGCAATGACACAAAAGGAAAGTACCACGATCGATAGCATGAATTTCCAATCTTTAGATAAAGCAATAAATAAATCTTTCCTACTTTTGAAATTGCTTTTTGAAATATCTGTTTCACTCTTTTTTTAGGCTATCTGCTTTTTCCTTGACCTACTTGATTTAATTAGGTCTTTTCCACAATTAGAACAAAATTTTACCTCGCTACTCATTTCTTTACCACGACAACTAATCATTTCAATCCCCCTTAACCGTTTTCATAATTATAACAAAATAACTTTTAATAACATATTAAATATTATTTTTTTATAAATATAATATTGAATACACTAAAAAGATCGAGCCCTAGTTTTCAGGGTTCGATCTTTTTAGTTATTGCCATATGCTTGATAATTTACCATGCTTAAAGTAGTTTTGAATAATCGTGATTTGGCTTCTAATTCGATGCAGAATTTTTCAAATTCAGAAATGGTGTGTTTCTTTGTAGCTGTACTCGGTTGCTTGATTTGTTTATCAAAGATTTTTTTCATGCTGATTCCTCCTTTAAATTCATTCATGTCATTGGTGAAATAATGCTGGAACTGGCGCGATCGCAATTTCTTTTATCATCCAAACGAAAGCGATCGTGTGTTTTTTAAAGGTCCAAAAAATGGGTTTGTACTTTCTTTTTTGATAAAAGGCTTGTGCGGACTTACGCGCGGTCAAAACAATTCGAACCTGACCTTGGGCTTGAGCAAAGGCTTCGCATTGCCCCATTAACTGAGCGCCGATTTTTCTGACTTGCTGTTCTGGTGCGACCGCGACTTGACGGATGCGGGCAATGCTAAAAGGATACAATTGCACCGCGGCTGTCCCTACAACTTCCCCTTGTTCAATTGCTACAAAAACTGTCAAATTTCTTTCTTGATCCCAATCTATTTTTCCGCCTAAAAGTTGTTTACGTAATTTTAGGGCGGCAGTATGCTCTTTGCTAAATAATTCAGCCTGTTCAATCTTCATCGCAAACGTCCTCCGTATTCCTAGAAATTTCTTATCCTTAACAGATGAGAAATAAATTTTTTAGTTGATCTGATTCGTTAGCTGCTATTGGTTCATTGACTGCTTTTATCAAACCCATTAGCCAGAATCTTTTGTGTAAATATTAAATAGAATCCTTTCAATTCGGTGCTTATTTTTTAGGTACCTAACATTTAACTTGTTCTTAGCATACTTCGGCACCTAATCATTGTCAATAAATAATTTCATTTAAATCATAAACTAAAAAAGATTTATTTTTAATTTTAAAAATAATTCCATAAAAAAACAAATGAAATCAAACTGATTGCTCTCATTCAACTGATTTTTTGGACCTTACTAAGGGACTGTGCCCCGATACTTTGTTGCTAAATAAATTTGGACCAATAACTGCAGCTGTTTCCAAGCCCTATATTTGGGCAAAAATGGAAACAGTTCTTGCAGGAGTTCCCGCCATTCTGCATGTGAAAAATAGCTTTCAAACTGAAAATAAAAGCGTTTGAAGGCAGCG
Organism: Enterococcus hailinensis; assembly: GCF_045862035.1. Taxonomy (NCBI): domain Bacteria; kingdom Bacillati; phylum Bacillota; class Bacilli; order Lactobacillales; family Enterococcaceae; genus Enterococcus; species Enterococcus hailinensis. The sequence continues at coordinate 7,564 of NZ_BAAFRV010000014.1, forward strand.
ACTTGACGGTATTCTTTCTTTATATAAAGGTTGCGAACCAACTCGCAACACGGATTTTCAAGCTCTTCATTCCCTAATGCTCCACGGACTTGGAGCATCAGGATCAATCGAACCAGTGTTTCAGCATCTTTTTTTTCTGCATAAAAGACAGTGATTCGTTTTTCTAGTGTTTTTGGTTTCAAATGAAACAATTGGCGCATCGTAAAGGGATGCTTATTCATTAGCTCGACTCCTTTCTCTTGCTTCACTCTAACTAACGAAACTTCGACATGCTGTGTTCAAAAAATTTGCTATACGAAAAAAAACGGTAAATAATTTTGATTTCTAAGCTTTAAACCAAATTTTTTTTGTTCACTTCACAAACGCCGTTTAACAAAAAAAGAAAAATAAAAAAACAATGATCTTTATTCAATCGACTTTTAAAAAAAAATATAATACGACCTAAAAGAAAATAAAAATAACAATTATAGATAAATAAAAGAGTTTTATATTTTTGATTTACACGCATTTTCTACAAATAGCACACACTTGCTTTATTCGAATCTTTAAAGAAAAAACAGCGTTTATGGATAGTGAGAAAAGAGCGGAACAGTCTCAAAGATAAAAGACTGCTTTTATTAATTTGCTGATAAAAAAGAAGGCGTGTTGTTTTTCATCGTATGAATTATAGTGAAGATGAAATTACTATTTTGAAGGAGGAAACATTCATGAAATCATTTGTTCAAACGGAGTATTTAGATGACAGACAGTGGTCCGATCTTTGGTCAGCTTCACTTCAACGAGCTACACCTTTCGATCCATTGATGGTCGATGAAATCAATGTGATCGTACCAATACCTGAACATAGCGGTGTTCTGATTTTTACGGACAAGCAGCTCTATCATAGTGACGATAGTGGCTTGACTGTTTTGAATCATTTTTCAAATGCTCATCGTTTTCCTCTGTATAAAGATAGTCATCGCTGCCTGAATGCTCTAGGCTGCGGCACCCACTACAAAACACCGTGGCTCTGTCCATTTTTTACTTTACTGCCACTCGAAGATACGCGACGAACAATTTGGATCAATCCGTTAAAAATTGCGAATACGAAACAAGCTGATAACCGTTGCTACCTCGAATTGTGTGATGGCTCGACTCTTGTTTTACCATTGCTGCAGCGAAGTGTCCGACTCCACTCCGCCCAAGCTTGTTATGCACTCGCTTTGTTGCGCAGAGATTTATTCCGTTTTGTTAAAAAAGCAGACACGCCTTTAGCTTATCTAGAATTACCTAATACCCCTTTTGCACGTTTACTAGTCAAACGTCCGCTGTTATCTCAATTCACACATCCCATCACCGCTTTTAGTCGGCACTATACTAAAGTCACTTTTCTGGCCCGCTATGAAAAATTAGAAGCGGAGCCAACAGAAATCGATTGGTCTTTATGGTGATAAAAACTATGGCGTCCTAGGCTTTATTTTAGCTGTCCCAAAATAATTATAGTTTGTCAAAATCTTTGTTTTTCCCCAATCAAAAAGTGTATAGTGATAAAACATTTTAATTTTTGGGGTGTTTAAACTAATGGTAAATAATCGCTATGAACAATTAAAAAAAGCCGAATTAGGGGCGATCATCAGTATCGTAGCTTACATTTTGATCTCGATTTTAAAACTGACGGTTGCTGATCTGGCGCATTCAGAAGCATTGCGCGCAGACGGTTTGAATAACTTTACGGATATCTTAGCTTCAATCGCTGTTTTGATCGGTTTAAGGATTTCGCGTAAACCCGCAGATGCTGAACATCGCTACGGTCATTGGAAAGCTGAAAATGTCGCCAGTTTAGTGACCTCGTTCATCATGTTGTTAGTGGGACTGGAAGTCTTATATAGTTCGGTACAATCAGTGATCCAGCATAAAACGGAATCTCCAGATATGACTGCTGCGATCGTGGGAATTTTTTCAGCAATCGTGATGTACGCTGTTTATTTCTTTAACAAGCGCTTATCCGAAGAAGTCCAAAGTTCCGGTCTGCTAGCTGCGGCCAAAGACAATCGTAGTGATGCTTGGACAAGTATCGGGACCGCCGTTGCTGTCTTCGGCGCTTCGTTCAATTTAGGTTGGTTGGATAGTGCTGCTGCGATCGTTGTCGCCTTGTTGATTTTAAAAACCGCGATCGATATTTTTCGCGACAGTGTCTTCTCACTTTCAGACGGGTTTGATCAAACCCAATTGACTCGCTATACGCGTGCGATCGAACAACTGCCAGAGATCCGAGCAGTCAAAAGTATTAAAGGCCGGAGTTATGGGGCTAATATTTATTTGGATGTCACCGTCACGATGAATCCACAGCTGACCGTCAAAGAAAGTCACGACATCGCAGATCAAATCGAGGACCTATTACAAGAAGAGTTTCAAATTTTTGAGACTGATGTACACATAGAACCCTCCGAGTCTTAAGACTCGAAGGGTTCTTTTTCATTGATTATTTTAAGATTGCGATTGAATTTATAGACTAAAAAAATCGAGCGCAAGTACAGATCCAAAGCGATCGATAACCAAATACCGGCGATTCCTAAACTTAAATATTTCGCTAAAACAATTACACCGACGACCCGAATGCCCCACATCCCAACAGCTGTACTGTACAAAGGGGAACGTGTATCGCCCATTCCTTGGAGCGATCCAACAGTGATCAAACTGATCGCAAGCCCAGGTTGTGCAAAAGCGTCGATTCGTAAAGCCGTGACGATTTGCTGAATAGCTGAATGATCGTGGGTAAATAAACTGGCAAAAAAAGGAGACCCAAAAAATAAAACAACTCCTAAAAAAGACATGAAAATCACACCGTATTTTGCGGCATTATAACCATATTTTTTGGCTAATAAAGGATTGTTCGCCCCAATCGCATGACCGACCAAAGTCGTTGCAGCAGTTGCCAGTCCATAAGCCGGCATATAAGTAAAACTTTCAATATTTCCTGCGATGGAATGTGTCGCAAATGTTTTGGCTCCGATACTGACGATCAAACCAAAATAAAGGACTTGACCTAAGCGCATCACCAAGCGTTCCAAAGTTGCAGGGATCGATAATTCGATCAACGGTCGAAAGCCTTTAAGTGAAAAAAAACGAGACCAATCTAAGGGACTGCTTGAGGATTGGACTTTACGATAGAGTAAAAAACATCCTAAACAACGAGCGATAACTGTTCCCAACGCTGTTCCTAAAATACCCAAAGCCGGGATTGGTCCCAATCCAAAAATCAAGATATAATCTAAAACAATATTACTTAAATTAACGACGACACTGACTTTCATTGGTGATTTGGTATCACCTGTCGCCCGCAAAATACTACCAAAAATCGTCATCAAACCCATTACGATTGCCGCGCCGCCGACAACCATAAAAAATTTCAGTGCTTCATGAAGGACCGAAGCTGAGGCGCCCATCACTTTTAGTAAAGGATTTCCAAAAAAGAGCGAAAGCATTCCTAATACTAGACTGATCGCTACTGTTAAAAGTACTGCTTGATTGGCTATACTTGTCGCTTCCGCTTGTCTTTTACCGCCAATTTTCTGTGCGATCAAGGCCGAAGCTCCTACACCTAAAGCAATAAACAGAGCTAAATAGACATTTAAGATCGTATTTGCGATTCCCACCGCTGTAACTGCGATCAATCCGATTTTTGATACCATCAAAGCATCTACAAACCCGACCGCTGTCTGTAGTAAATTTTCGATAGTTGCGGGAATCGCTAATTGTAATAATTTATTTTCTTTCAATGACTCCATCAGATCACCTCTCTTACAGCAGCTTGCTGTACTGATGGATCGCTTTACGTAAACTTTCTAATTCCGCTTCAGCTTTTCCACTTTCGATCGCATTCATAAATGTATGATCCGCGTGCGCTTCTAATAATATCTGCGAAATTTTTTGTAAAGCTGATTTCGCTGAATTTAATTGTATGATGACTTCATCGAACGGTTTTTCTTCGACGATCATTTTTTTGATTCCGCCGATTTGCCCTTCAATGCGATTGATCCGTTTTACAAGATTCTCTACTTGATGATCTGGTTGATGTGACATATTGTCTCCCTCCTTTTTAAGATATGGACTATACCCCCATACCCCATATGAGAAGTTTAGCCCTCTCTTTATCTAAAATCAACGACTTACAAATTTAGAAGGCTATCTTTTCACTTTTTATTTATTCCCGGTCATTTCGCCGTACATTATATAGAAAGACCATTATCATCATTCGCGTTTTTTTGTCATTTTATAGAAAAAATGACAAAAGTTATGCATAAAACGTTGACAAAGTCCTTATCCGTCTGTAGACTGATAAGAAATTAATTTAAATATTCCGAAAATTCCGAACAAGGAGGTGAAGACCATGAAACGCACTCAAAATCTATCAACTGCCGTCATTATTTTATTATGCTAGGGACTTTTTTGAGTGATCAATCAAAAAGTCCCTATTCACATTGCATCGAAAAGAAGAACTTACTTCTTTGATGGAATGTTTTTTTTATACCTATTTTTGATCAATTAGCTTTTGAACACCGTTTAATAAAACGAACGATTTCGTGTTCCACCAATCTAAAGTCGATTCTTTTGGCCTACTGCTTTCTTTGCGGCTAACAGGATTTGGAAGGAAGAAACCTCATATGAAAACCGTTAATGCGATTGCTGCTTTTGTTAACAAGTACCTGATTTACATTATGATTTTATTGATGATCGTTTCTTATTTTTTCCCTCAGCCGTTTCTATGGATCCCCGCTCGAACAACAAATTTATTGAGTATCATCATGTTTTGTATGGGGATGACTCTAAATTTTGATGCTTTCAAAATGGTCGTAGTCCAGCCCAAGGCCTTTATCCTCGGTGTGATTTTTCAATTCACGATCAGTCCATTGGTCGCTTACGGATTGGCTCAACTATTTGGACTGTCATCTGGCTTGATTATCGGCTTTGTATTACTTGGCTCCGTTTCTGGCGGGACAGCCAGCAATGTGATGACTTTCATTGGAAAAGGTGATGTTGCTTTGACCGTCTCCATGACCACCATCTCTACTTTATTGGCGACTGTCGTAACACCTTTTTTAACTTTTATCTTGGCAGGAAAATACACGCATATTTCATTTGTACAAATGCTGCTGTCTGTTTTGCAGATGGTTTTAGTTCCAATTGTTTTAGGCGTTATCGTGCATAAACTAATCGCTAAATATATTGAACAGTGGCTGCAAACATTTGTCTTAGTTTCTTCTGTCAGTATCTTACTGATCGTTGCAGGGACCGTTGCTAAAAATGGTTCTGTGATCGTTCAGTCAGGATTGATTTTGATCTTACTAGTCTTGCTTCATAATTTGATTGGTTATGGTGCTGGATATGGCTTGGGCCGCCTGCTAGGTGTCAGTGCCAAGCAAGCCCGATCGATCATGTTCCAATTAGGAATGAAAAATACCGGCTTAGCGATTTCACTCGCCACAGCTCATTTCGCTACCATTCCTGCTGCTGTCACTCCCGCTGCCGTGGGCATGGTGATCCATCAAATCACTGGTCCGATTCTCGCTAACCTAGTCGCAAAGAAAGAAGGAAAAGTATATGAGTCAAACAATTTTTTTACCAAGCTATACTATCGGTACAGACGCCTATAATCACATCACTGAAATCGTTCAAGCTTACGGAAAAAAAGCCGTTATGATCGGCGGAAAAAAAGCCTTAGCCGCAGCAGAACAAAAAATCACATCCGCCATCACAACAGATATTGAATTAACGGATACTCTTTGGTACGGCGGCAACTCGACGTATGAGAATGTTGATGCGTTAGCCAATTCCCAAGCAGTCCAAACAGCTGATGTATTATTTGCAGTCGGCGGAGGTCGTGTCTGTGATACGGTTAAAGTCGTGGGCGAAAAAATTGGAAAACCCGTTTTTACTTTTCCAACGATCGGGTCAAATTGTTCACCGGTAACTGCCGTATGTGTTATGTATACTGAAACAGGCGAAATGCAAGGACTCTTTTTTCCATCTAAACCACCGACACATGCCTTTATTGATACCGCAATTATTGCTGCAGCTCCTGATAAATACCTATGGGCTGGTATCGGTGACGCTCTTTCAAAACAAGTCGAATCAAGTTTTTCTGCTCGGGGCGACCAACTGAACCATACGGATGGCTTAGGGATTCAAATTGGAAAAATGTGTACCGACCGCTTGTTGGACTATGGAACTCAAGCATTAAAAGACAGTGCTGAAGGAAAAGCGTCCTATGCAATCGAGCAAGTCGTTTCTGAGATCATCGTGACGACGGGATTGGTTTCTGTTTTGGTGATCAATGATTACAATTCTTCAATGGCACATTCCTTCTATTACGGGACAACCGTCTTGAAAAAAATGGAAGAATACCTACATGGAGCTTCTGTCAGTTATGGCGTCTTAGCCCTACTAAAACTCGATCAACAAGAAGAACTTTTTGAACGCATCTACCAATTCATGCAAGAAAATAACTTGCCTGTCTCCTTAGCTGAAATGAATCTAAATACAACTTCAGATTTGACCGCTATTTTAGACAAAGCAATGACGACCAATGACATCGTTCATAGTCCTTATGAAATCACTCGAGCCATGTTCGAACAAGCCATTGTGGATGTAGAAGCTCACAAAGTAGCCGAAGAAACAAGAATCGGATGATAAAAAGCCCTAATTCTCTAGAGAATCGGGGCTTCTTTATTCAGTATCTAAAAACAGCTTCTTTCTTAAGTTAATAAGTAATGATAGATCGACCTTTTTCATCATTCCCTTAAAACACGAAGAAGAAGATTCTACCACAAAAATCTTCTTCCTCGTGTGAATGAATAGTAATTACAAAATCATCGTTTGATCAATCAAACATTTTTTTAGCTGCTTTTAACAATGTAGGAATATCTTTGTCATATCTTGGCGTTTTGACTAATTTAGACATTGGGACTCCAGCAAAATGAAACGCAGCGATTTCACCAGAACGAACAGCGCTTTGTTCAGTGAAAATCATTTGATAAGGCTGTTCTACAAACTCACCAGTAAAGGCTAAATTAGTCGAATGTTCTGGGATTACTTTAGGTCTATCTATTTTTGCGCGATTATTAAATAGTGCCGAAGCATACGGCATATATACAGGTATATTATTAATGATGCTTTCTAAAATCGCTTCTTCTTTTTCAGCAATATTGACCGGACCAGGATCAACTTTAGACAATTGCCCGATCAATTCCTGTGCCATTTCTTTACCAGTCATTTGAATGTATTCTTTTTCAACAAACTCTCCTTGACGTCTTGGATATAAGAAATAGCCCCAAATGACGGTTTCGTTAGGTTTTTGTGTGGTAAAGTGTGGTTGATGATGAACCACGATCGACATATTGACGTCCTTATGACCTAGCGGCGTAATTGGTGTCGTTGAAATGAATGAATTTAGCGCATTACCTGGCGTTTGCGTCGTAATTCTGACAATTTCATTCAACAATAAATGATCTTTAGTCGTCAAAGTAAAACTTACCCATTCACTTGCATCGCGATCAGCAAAGAATTTATCCGCATTTCCTAGGTTATAGAATTTTTTACTGATATTTTTCCAAAGACTTGACGCAGCCCCATAGTCCATATTTTCAGCAGCAGCTGTATTGTAATCGCCTAACGTAGCGGAATCAGTAATTGAACCATTCGTAAAAATGACAGCTGTATCATCATCGATCGGTAAATAATGATCTTCATTTGTAACAGTATCCGTCATCTTGATACCTGTTACTGTAATTTCATCTTGCATTTTGGTTTCTTTAAAATCAAAATCAGTTACCAATCGATTTAGCACGATTTCACAGCCTTGATCCTTCAAATAATTGATCAAAGGCAACATAATGCTTTCATATTGGTTGTATCTCGTACGATTGACACCAACTAGATGTTCGATTTGCGTGAATTCATAAATCATTTGATGCATATAGCGGCGGAACTCTTGGGCAGAGCTTCTTGTTCTAAAGGCAAAAGTTGTTTCCCACATATACCAAAAATTCGTTTCAAAAAAGTGTGGATCATCTTTGAAGTATTGAGCAATTGTAACATTGTCTAATTTTTCTTCTTCAGAATCGGGCATTGAGATCAATTTGGTCAATAATTTACGATCCGTATTATCAAACCCTAGTTTCCCACCATCAATAATTCCTTTACCGCCTTCAAGTAGACGTGCGATGTCATAGGTCCGATGGTTTGCATCAAATTCTCTAGTATCTTCTTCCGCCGTCATATGAGGCTCTGTCACAGAAGGGATTCTACTTAATAAATCCATTAAATCCACATACGTACGATAATTTAACATTCTACCGCCACGTGCAATGTAGCCTTTAGTGTTTTCCATTGGATGATTTTCATTCCAATATTCATCGGTTACTGTATCAGTGGGTGCTCCATCATTTGATCCATGGTCATCTAATGAATAAAATTTGATTTGGGATCCGTTCCAACCACCTTCTTGGATTAAATAGACGGCGGCAGCCATATTAGCAATGCCGGCCCCAATCATTACAGCTTTATTTTTTCTCATGATAAATTATCCCTCATTTCAAATTTTTATTTACTGGTATCATATTCATCGTATAGATGATCATCCTTTTCGAATAAGCCTGTTTTTTTCCCTAAAATTAAGCCACTAATTGTTAATAACCCGATACCTAATAGAAATAATTTATTCTTCATAAAAAATACCTCCTTATTTACTAAGTTATCCTTACACCTTGATTCTAGAACCATCGATATTTAATTACAAATCTAAGCACTTTCATCTGTTCAAAATATAAACAAATTGCCTAAATTGTCTAAATTTGCCCAGCGATTATAGCTAAAATAACTATTCATTTCGTATTGGCAATGCTACTATTAATTTTTTTGCTGCGCAAATACTCTGTGTTATTGATCCCAAATTATTTGATTATTAACTAAAAAAACCTATCAAATAAATGATAGGTTTTTTATTTACCCTTATTCTGCTAGAAAGCACTTGATGGTTTTAGTAGTTATCTCTGTGTCGATTTCTAATACGGAGCCACTTGGTTATCAGCATTGAATGACCAAGTGTGCTCGATTGCTTGCTTTGAATTGCTCTCAAAAAGTATCTCGTAATCCGCCTGCATTAATAAGCTTTTTCTTATTCGCATATAGCATTTGTTAATAACGAAACTGCTTTTCGTCATTCATTTATTTTGATATTCTTCGGATAGATCTTGTTATCACTGACAAAAGATTACATTATTATATAAAGTCATTTTTATTAAAATAAAAAACAGGAATATTTTGCATAAAGATGGCCTTATATGATGATGCACTCACTCTACTACTTTTTTAAATAAAATGTTTAGTAGCTATTTTTTATTGAAAGGATCGGTCAAAATTGGAAAATTCACTTCAAATAAAAAACAATATTCATGAATTGTACAATCTTCTATCGAAACGAACAGATCCGTCCCCCGAACTTTTAGATATTATAGATGTTTTATTGCAAGTACACTTAAAAATAGATACATCTAACAATCCACCTGCATTACTCAATCGCTTAGTCAATTATATCCGTGCGCTTTCTTTAAAAGGTCGGATACACTATTCAGCGGAAGAAGAAAACTTGCTTATCCAACTTGGTTTATCCAGCCAGCAAGCCGGATTGAACGGCTTATACAAAGCCGATTTTTCGGACAAATCGCAATTTTATACTTGGTCAGAAAAAATTCCGCGCCATTCATAACTAAATAAAAAAAAGTGTCTCTAACTCCTTCGTTAAAGACACTTTTTATTTATTTCAAATATGAAATATGAAACGCAATATGTTCTTCGATAAACGTCGCGATCGTATAATAACTATGATCATACCCAATTTCTTTACGATAACTGATTGCTTCATCACTAGCAGCTGCAGCCGCTAAAAAGGCTTGCTCATTCAACTGAACTTGATAAAAATTATCGTCCGTGCCTTGGGTGATCAATATCGGTGCATGCTTAGTCCCAACTTCTTTCAGCAGCTCCGTCGCATCCCATGCCCGCCATGTGTTTACCGACGTTCCCAAATACGCAGTAAAAGCCTTTTGTCCCCATGGTACTTGGCTTGGATTTGAAATCGGCGCAAAGGCGGAAATCGCAGAAAAACGTTGGGGATTTTTTAATCCAATCATCAATGCGCCATGGCCACCCATCGAATGGCCCATAATACTTTCTTTACCAGAAAAATTAGGCAGCAACGAATAAACGAGCGCTGGAAGTTCTTGGGTCAAATAATCATACATCTGATAATTTGCTTGCCAAGGTTCTTGAGTCGCATTTAGATAAAAACTTGCCCCTTGTCCTAAATCCCAATCGTCACTATCAGCAACGCCTCTTGGAGAAGTATCCGGTATCACAAAAGCGACGTGATTTTGGGCAGCGTAAGCTTGAAACGCACCTTTTTGACTAAAATTATCGTCCGTACAAGTCAGTCCTGAGAGCCACCAGATCAATGGCATAGCTGTCTTGGTTTCTGGCGGCAAAAATAAACTGAACGTCATCTCACACTTCAAAGTTGCGGAATCATGACGATATTTGATTTGCTGACCACCAAAAGATTGATGTTTTTCTATTATTTCAACGGTCATATTAGGCGTCTCCATAGGTCAACATCGTTCGGATCGATTCTCCACGATGTAATAAGTCAAACGATTCATTAATTTGAGTAAAATCTAAATGATGCGTAATAAACGAATCCAGATCAATCGAACCAGCCATAAATTCTTCCACCATTCCAGGTAATTGAGTTCGACCTTTGACACCGCCAAATGCAGAACCGCGCCATACTCGGCCGGTTACCAATTGGAAGGGACGCGTATGAATTTCTTTACCAGCGCCAGCCACACCAATAATAATACTTTCGCCCCAACCTTTATGGCAGCACTCAAGCGCTGAGCGCATAACATCGACGTTACCGATACATTCAAAACTATAATCCACACCGCCATTCGTCATTTCAACGATGACTTCTTGGATCGGACGCTCAAAATCTTTCGGATTCACAAAATCCGTCGCCCCCATTTTTTTAGCCAATGCCCATTTATCAGGATTCGTATCGATGGCAATGATCCGTTTGGCTTGAGCTTTTTTCAATCCTTGGATCGCTGCTAGGCCGATCGCACCTAATCCAAATACTGCTGTTACCGCTCCAGCTTCTACTTTAGCCGTATTTTCAACCGCTCCCAGGCCGGTGGTTACGCCGCACCCTAATAGAGCCACTTTATCTAATGGTGCCAGCTCATCAATTTTTACCAAATTAATTTCATTGACGACAGTATATTCACTAAAGGTACTCGTGCCCATATAATGGTAGATTGGCTTTCCTTGATAAGAAAATCGCGTCGTTCCGTCTGGCATCAATCCTTGGCCCTGTGTTTCACGGACAGCCGAACATAGATTGGTTTTACCAGATAGACAAAACTCGCATTTCCCGCATTCTGGCGTATATAAAGGAATCACATGGTCCCCAACTTTGACGGATGTAACTTCATCGCCAACTTTATAGACGACGCCCGCCCCTTCATGTCCAAGAACCGCTGGAAAAACACCCTCAGGATCATCCCCCGATAAAGTGAAAGCATCCGTATGACAAACAGAGGTATACAATATTTTTACCATGACCTCCGTTGGTTTTGGATCCGCCACGTCGATCTCAACGATTTCTAAAGGTTTTCCGGCTTCAAAAGCCACCGCTGCTCTACTCTTCATTTCCACATTCCCTCTTTCTACTACCTAATTTGAATACTAACTGAACAATAATTTGTCCATTCCTTTTAAGTATACTGGAGGGCTGGCGATTAAACCAATTAAATGAATCAGCCTGTCACTAATCAAATTGTTTCCCAAATCATCGATCCAGCAAAATGTTTCACTAAAAAGTACTCCGCCATCGACGAAGTACTCGAAAAAATCAATTAATCACCCGTGCCTTCATCTGACCAAGGAAGTTCCGTTGATAATAATGCCGCAAATTTTTTGTAGTCATCCCGCTCTTTTAAGCGATGGTCTCGACGTTGCTGGTACCCATCGCAGACCATTTTCTCCTCTGCAGTCTCTGGAATAACTGCCGGCACAGTGAATTCCGTTTCTTCATTCATGTGTGAAGGTACCGCGACGAAAGTTGTGAAACATGTTGCGGCCAAATAGCGCTCACCTGTGGATAAGTCTTCACCAATTACTTTGACAAAGACTTCCATCGATTTATTATGGCTCCCTGAAACATAGCTCTTCACACAAACAGAATGATTGGCATGCAACGGTTTTAAAAAATTTAAATTATCCAACGAAGCTGTCACCGCCCCACGTCGGCAATGTCTTGAAATAGAGATCGAAGCCGCATCATCGATCAAGGTCATCAGCTTTCCACCGAATAAAAAACCAAACGGATTCAAGTCAAAAGGAAAAATTCGGTGGGTCTGGATCACGCGCGATTCGCGACAAGTTTTTGTGTCAGTCAAAATATCACTCTTTCTATTATTTGTCTTTGATTGATTATCTCATTTTACAAGGTTTTTTTCAAAAATCCACAAAAGTATACACTCGATTGTACATTCTGTATACTTGGCTTATAAAGGAGGTTCACATGATGGAAAAAGAAAAACCCTCAAAACTCATTCAATTTTTTGGTGGTAAAACATCTTACTATCTGATCGGTTTGATTATTTTAAGTACCCTAGCCATTTATTTGTTAACGACTGTTTCCTTTATTTTCAAACCCTTAGTAGTGATCATTACCACGATCTTGCCACCAATGATTTTCGCCTTGCTGCTCTATTATTTATTGAATCCGATCGTAGATTTTATCAACAAAAAGGGCTTATCCCGGACGATCAGTATCACGCTAACCTATATCGTGATTCTTGCGATCCTATTTTTCGGTGGTGCGCGTTTAATCCCCGTGATCCGTGACCAAGCTCAAGATTTGATCAAACAATTCCCTACGTATTTAACGGACTTTCAACAAACCGTTCGCCGCTTTTTGGATGCGACTCCGTTTGCTGCTTCTTCAGATGAGGCATTGAATTCGATTGACAAGCTAACAAACGAAGCGCTTAGTTATTTAGGAAATAATTGGCAAGATGGCGCAAAAGGACTAGGAACGATTTTTTCTGCTGTCTCTAGTACCGCGATCACTTTATTTACTGGGCCGATCATTGCTTTCTTTTTGATCCAAAGCCCCCAAAAATTATATAACACAGTAATGGAATTGATTCCGCCACGCTTTCGGAAAGATACTAGTGCGCTGATCAAAATCGCAAATCAACAATTAGGCGCTTTTTTAAAAGGTCAAGTCATCGCCTCGTTATTACTGGGCTTGATTTATTGGGGCGTCTTCTTATTACTAGGATTGCAATACGCGACCGTCATTGCTTTAGCAGCAGGGATTTTAAGTATCATTCCTTATATCGGTTCTTTCCTGGCCTTTCTTCCAGGGCTATTCATTGCTTTTCAAGATTCAACCTTTATGGTCGTCAAATTCGTGATTGCTTGGTTCGTCGTTCAGCTATTACATGGCGACTTAGTCGTTCCTCGTGTAATGGGCGATAAATTAAAGATTCATCCAATTACGATTTTAGTCGTTTTATTAGTGATGGGCGATCTACTTGGATTAGTCGGAGTGATTTTTGGTATCCCGATTTATTCCATGATCAAATTGCTCGTCGTCTTTACCTTCCGAAAATTCAAGCAACGTTACAATAAATACTTTGCTGATGAAGGTGCTTATCGAAAGACCGGTTTTTCCGAAGACGATTATCTATAAACAAGAAAAAGCTGTCCTTTTTAAAAAGGACAGCTTTTTCTTATTGGTAAATCGATAAAAACATCAGCAAGGCGCCTAACATCACGAATAGATGCCAAACTACATGCATAAAGCGACGATCTTTCATACTATAAAAGATCGAACCTACAGAGTAAGCAATCCCGCCGAACAATAATAAAAGTAAACTTTTTAGACCGACATTTTTGTAAAGTACAGGCAACGCGATCGCTACGCCCCAACCCATGACATTATAAAGGATCGTTGAAACTTTAGAGACTGACGTTTGTTTCATTAAAGTCAAACATTTATAGATAATTCCGGCAATAGCCGATAGCCAGATAACTGATAGTAAAACAATGCCGATCACACCTTGGATATACAACAAACAATATGGCGTATAGGTTCCCGCGATTAAAAGATAAATCGAACAATGATCGAAAACTTGGAACACTTTATTGGCTTTGGTGAAAATCAAACTATGGTAAAGCGTTGACGCTAGAAAAAGCATCAGCAAGGACACACCATAAATGACAAATGAAATATAATGCAACGGACTATCTGCTTTTTGTAGTAACAGAACAATACCCGCAATGCTCAACAGCGCACCCACACCATGTGTGACCGCATTCAACACTTCATTCGTGATCAAATACTTTCGACTAAATTGTGCTTCCATTCGTTTATCACCTCATGTTACTTTCTAAAGATAATATATCACGATTAATAAAATAATGCAATCTAGTTACCAAAACTAGATATTCGAAAATTAGCCCAAAACGATTCCTTGATCCACCAAACGATAACCAAAGACTAGTTCCTCTTCGAAATAAATTTCTGCATCCTTGGCTTCATTCAACAAATTAATGAATAAATTAAGACGCAAACGCTCAGATGGGTTTTTTTGTAATATAATTTTATCAGCCGTCCTTTTGACTGCCAAATGATTTGTTTCTTGCTCCCCTTCGTTTATAAAAACAAATTGATAAGAAGACAATTGTGTTAATTCGCCGGCTGAATCCACTTGGATCGCCGTCAATAAATCTTTTGCTTTCATCTTTTCGACCTCATTTACTTATTGATATGAACAGTTTAATTCATTTACCTTAAGTATAACAAAAAGCAAATGATGAATTGGAAATCAATGCTTCCAACACCATCATTTGCTTGTTAATTACGATCTAAACTTTTGGCAATCACATTACCTAATGACTGAACGACTTGGACCAAAATAATCAATAAGATAATCGTAGTATACATGATCGTCGGTTCATTTCTTAAAAAGCCGTATTGATAGGCGATGCTACCTAACCCACCTGCGCCGACCAAACCAGCCATCGCTGTTGCACCGATCAATCCGATCATTGCAATCGTCAAACCACGAATGATCCCGCCGCGTGCCTCGCGTAATAAAACACTACGAATGATATGGAAATGATTGATCCCCATTGCTTGATAAGCTTCGATCACACCACCGTCTACTTCTAATAAAGAGGTTTCGACTAGCCGGGCCAAATAAGGTGCCGTATAAATGATCAATGGCAATAAAACTCCTTGGACCCCGATCGTCGTCCCCATAATAAATTTCGTCAGAGGCAAAATCAAAAATAGTAAAATAATAAACGGCAGCGAACGTAAGACATTAATGACGCTATTTAACACCGTATATAATGGAAAGTTACTATTTAATCCTCCTGGGCGTGTGATCACTAGCAACACACCTAACGGAATCCCAATCACGATCGATAGTGTGAGTGCGATACAGACCATCACTAATGTCTGACCTAAGCCTTCAATGATGACACTGCCCCATTGACTCCAAAAAGCATTCATTTTATGCCCTCCTCTTTTCATGTCTTCAACTTTTTATAAAGCAACCAATCAAATTTCTTCTATAATAATACCTTGTGATTTGATATATTCTTTTGCCGCAAAAAAATCTTCTGTGCTCCCGCCAGAAAATTGCACTAATAATTTTCCATGTCGCTGCTCTTTTAAATAGCCAATTGTACCACTTAAAATATTTGGGCTTAATGGAAATTCTTTTGCGACTTTTGATAAGACCGGTTCGGTAGCTTCGTCGCCAATAAATTGCAGTTGCACCAAGCGCCCTGTATCTCGATAACTTGATAATACCTCTTCCGGAACACCATAACTATCATTCGCACCAATAAACCGTTTGGTCGTTGCTTCTTTAGGCTGCGTAAATAAATCAATTACCGGCCCAGCTTCAACAATCTGACCCTCTTCCATCACCGCCACTCGATCACAAATTCGCTGAACGACCTCGATTTCATGGGTGATTAAGAAGATCGTAATTCCCAATTCTTGATTGATTTTCGTTAACAATGTCAAAATCGATTCCGTTGTTTCAGGGTCCAAGGCACTTGTGGCTTCATCTGATAACAAAATTTCCGGCTCATGCGCTAAAGCTCGAGCGATGGCAACCCGCTGACGTTGACCACCAGAAAGTTGCGCCGGATAATTATCTTTACGATCGGTTAAGCCAACCAATGCTAAGTATTTAGCCACACGCTCTTTGATTACCTCTTTAGAAACACCTTCTAATTTTAACGGTTTGGCAATATTTTCATACACCGTCGCTGTTGAAAGTAAGTTATAACCTTGAAAAATCATCCCGATTTTCCTTCGAGTTAACAATAATTCTTTTTTGTTAAGTTCTTTTAAATTTTGACCATTGATCAAGATATCACCCGTAGTAGGTGGCTCTAAATAGTTGATCATCCGAATCAATGTCGATTTTCCTGCGCCTGAATATCCTACAACACCGAAGATCTCGCCTTTTTCAATTTTTAAATCAACCTCTTTCACTGCTTCAATCCGCCGCTTTTTTTGTTGATACACTTTTGAAACTTTTTTCAATTCGATCATTCGGCTCACCTCTTCTATTTTACAATTACATTTTTTACTGCCAACTCTCTTACTCAAGTAATAAGTAACAGGGCTGGCAGCTCACGATGATTTCTTAAAAGGCTGGGACAACAGAACCTTTGAAGGTATCTTCAATAAACTTTTTCGTTTCATCTGATTGATAATATTTTTTGATTTCTTTGATGATCTTGTCATCTTTATTTTCCGTGCGGACAGCAAACACATTGAAATTCGGATTATTTTCTAAAGGCTCATGATAGATCGCATCGTCATTGATCGTTAGTCCAGCACCAAATGCAAAATTTGTATTGATTACTGCTGCAGATAATTCACTTAATTGCGATGGAATTTGTGACGCTTCTAATTCAACGATTTCAATCTTTTTAGGATTTTCACCCACATCATTTTTAGTTGCTTTAACTTCAACACCAGCTTTTAATTTCAATACGCCCGCTTTTTCCAATAACTTTAATGCACGATATTCATTTGTAGGATCATTTGGCACCCCAATTTTATCTCCGTTTTGAAGTTTACTTAAATTATCAATTGATTTAGAGTAAACCCCTAATGGAAAAGCGACTGTTTTAAAAGCCGACTCGAGTTTGTACTCTTTATCATCCACTTGCTGTTCTAGAAAAGACAACGTTTGATAACTGTTTCCGTCTAAGTCGCCATCATTCAATGCCGTGTTCGGTGTATTGTAATCATCAAAAGCTTTTATTTTAATTTCGATTCCATCTTTTTTTGCTTGTTTAGCAACTTCTTCCATAATTTGTTGGTGTGGTCCAGAAGTGACCCCAATCGTCACTGATTTTTCGTCTAAATGTTTGGCTTCACTTTTACTACCACATCCAGCTAATAATCCTCCAACACTCAATGCCACAACACTTAATAAAATTCCTTTACCCAATCGTTTCATTTTATTCCTCCTAATTTAACTTTTTATTTTTGATCCTAAAATTATAATGGCCGTAAAACAGTACCGATTTTTCGAATGAAAAATCAGTACCTATCAATGTGCAGATAGACAAAGAAAAAAACTCGCCCCTCTCCAACACTAAATCTGTCAGAAAAGGACGAGTTTACTCGCGTTACCACCTTCGTTTACGATAACCTCACGACTACCGTCTTTACAAGTACTAATTATACTTGAGCGTTTTTAACGAGCGCTGCCCCGTCATTGTCTACCTATCGACAATCCCGTTCAGAGACCATTTTCTAAACCATGCCACATATCCGCTCTCACCTACCCGGATTCTCTTTGATGCTTTAAGATCTATACTTTTCTCTTCATCACGTTTCTTTGTTTGCAAATTGATAAATCGTATACTACACACCTAAATTAAAATTGTCAACTCTTTTTATTACCGAAAACACATTTGACTTTAATTTAAACAAGGTCTAAACTATTTTAAATCACATTTAAGGAGTTGACCAAATGGATATTGCTACTGAAGTACGACCAGGCGCGAACCGTTACGTAAGCGGTGAAAATATTTTAAGAAATTTGCCTAGCTATCTCACTGATTTTGAAAAAATTTTTATTATTACTGGAGACACCTCCTTTGATATTTTTAAAAGTTACTACAAAAATGAACTCCCATTTCCTGTTTATCGTTACGATGGAACCGCTAGTTATGAGAATGCTTCAGCACTCGCTTCAGAAATCATTGCTGCCGATTTAATTATCGCTATCGGTGGTGGCCGTCTGATTGATACGGCCAAAATGACCGCTGAAGAATTAAATGCTGAATTATTAGTCATTCCAACTTTGATTTCTAATTGTGCTCCCTTCACACCGATTGTTGCGATCTATCACCCAGATCGAACCTTTAAATCAATTGGTTATATGAAACGAGCACCTTTCTTAACCTTAGTCGATTGGTCATTTTTGTTGAATACACCCGTCGACTATTTTATAGCCGGGATCGGCGATACATTAGCTAAGTGGTATGAAATTGAAGGTATCACTCGAACCCTCACTGAAGATAAAAAAACTGCCTATGTACGTTTAGGGATTGCCAGTGCAAAAGCGATTCAAGATTTGCTCTTAACAGATTCTATTTCAGCCATAAATGATTTGAAAAACAAGCAAATCACCCCTACTTTCAGTCGTGTGGCTGATACAATTATTGGGCTTGCCGGGGAAACAGGTGGATTTGCTGCTGCTTATGGTCGTTCTGCTGGAGCTCACGCGATTCACGATGGGCTATCTTATTTAGAAGAAACACATGACCAACTTCATGGGAAAAAAGTTGCTTATGGCATTTTAGTCCAACTTGCCCACACCAAAGATCTCGATGAACTCAAAAACTTAAGACCTTTTTATGAAGCAACCGGTTTACCCTTAAAATTACAACAATTGAATGTCTACGATCTATCCCCAGAGCACCTAGCTCCTGTTATTAAACACGCTGCTTCATCTTCAGAAACTTTTAATATGGTAGATGCTAACATTACTATTGATGATATTTATCAAGCAATTCAAATCATCGAATCATTATGAAGTTTACTTTAAATGCATTAGGGTTAACCCTAATGCGTTTTTTTGAAGTTTACTATAAAAATATGAACTTATCTATCTATAGCCATACTAGCACATAAAATAAACCGTTTTTAAAGTTTACCTTTAAGTTGAAAATACAGTTTACCTTTTAGTCTATCAATATATAAGTTTACTTTATTTATTTTAAAAGTAAACTATTTTTCATGTTTCTCTTCAAGTATTAGGTTTACCTTATTTATATTTTGAAGGTTTACTGAAAAAAAGTTCATTTAGGTGAACGGTATACTTTGATTATATAGTTTACTTTTTAATCAAAGAGTTTACCTATTTTATTTCAATTCAATGATAAAGTTTACTTTTTATTTTCTATATTGTTTACCTTAAATAGCAATTAGTTTACTTTTTATATGATAAGATACTATTAAATAGGCTTTTTTATAAGTAAAAAGTATACCTTAATTTTTCAATAGTAAACTTTATTTTATTTTTTCAGTTTACTTATTCACTATATTAAGTTTACTTTTTTATACAAGGTAAACCTCATATAGATTATTTTCAAGTAAACTTTATATATCTAACAATAAAGTTTACTTTATTGGTTTATTTAAGTATACTTTATTTAAAGGCATAGTGGTAAACTTTATTTGAACTTTTTATAGTAAACTTTATTGCATTATTATTATCTTTGTAGTAAACTTTATTTGAGTAATTATGATTGGAGAATTTTTATGCCAAAACAAGCTGAAACATATGTAGTCGGAAATTTTAAAGGTGGGGTAGGTAAGTCAACCACCGTTCAAATGTTATCTTTTGAAAGTGCATTTAGAAAAAAACGTAAAACGTTAGTAATCGATTTAGACCCTCAAGGAAATACTAGTGATGTACTATCTATCACAGCCGAAAATTTTGGGAATGAAAATTTACCCGATGAATTCGATGCGACTATTTGGGAAGCTGTTAGAACAGGGGACATAACTTCTTCTATTTATAACATCATGCCTGATCTTGATTTGATTCCTGCAAATATTTCATTTTCTGATTTTCCTGATTATATGATTGAAAAGTATCCTGGTGATAAACTTTCTCAATTTAGATATATGGAAAAATTGATTCAGCCGTTGAAAGATATTTATGATGTCATCTATATTGATGTCCCACCGACGATTAGTACCTATTCAAATGCAGCAATGTATGTTGCAGAATACGTCATAGTGATTTTACAAACACAAGTAAAATCTCTAAAAGGGGCTCAAAATTACATTGATTACATGAATTTCTTTATTGAACAATACGATACTGATCTAGAGGTAGTAGGAATTGTTCCATTTATGATGCAAAAACGTGATTCTGTGGATCAAGAAATTTATACTGCTGCAAAAGATATTTATGGTGCTCATTTATTGGATACTGTTGTGTTGAACCAAAGTCGTTTAAAACGTTACGATGGCTCTGGTATTACCTATGATATTAATAAAAATGGCAAAGTAGAACAGTGGGATAAACGTGCACATGAAGTTTTTGTCAATATTTTAGATGAAATTGATGAACACCGTCGTATATTGAGCGGTGAAGAGTAGGGGAGACGTTAAATGGCGAAAAAAATGAAACTGGATTCGCTTTTAACTGCGAAAAAAAAGAATAAAGGCATTGAAAAAATGTCTGAGTACTCAAATCAAGACAAAAAAGAAGACAAAAAACCCACTTCAAAAGATCTTTTAGCTAACAGATCACTTAGTCTTGAGGATGATTTCCGTCGTGCTTCTGTTCATGAAGAAACAGATCGATTGAATGAACGTTCTCCGCACTTACGTGAAAATACTTCTGTTCGAAAAGAACCAGAAACGGGGAAACGAGGCCGTAAACGTCAATATTATGACCCACGTTTGAAAGCTTTAGAAATGCAAAAAATCTCTGCTCGGACAAAAATTCGTATGCAAAATCTGATCAATGCTAAATTTGACGGTTATACGCCAGATAAAATGATTGATTTTCTTTATGATTATTATATCGAAAAAGGATTGTCAAAAGATGATCGTAATTTTTTAGATCAATTAGAAGAAGCATCGATGCAAGAGTATAAAGAAAAGCCTAAATATCAAAAATTATTCAAAGAATTAGAAAACGATGAGAAATGATCGCAAAAAAAGTAAACCTTATTAACAGGTTATTCCTGCAATAAGGTTTACTTTTTTTAGATTCTATCATTCTTATCGGTATACTTTATATTGTCTTAATCCAATTTTAAGGTTTACTTTTATAATAGAAAACGATTTACACTTTTATTTGTGGATAACTTATCTAAAACTTGTGTGCCTTAGTTTTTATTTAACTTCGATTTTTCCACAACTCGTCTTATTCCTATATTATAGTTTACTTTAAAAACTTTTATTAGTTTAATTTAGGTAAACTTAAACTTATTTTTGCTTGTATTAAAGTAAACCGAAATAAGTTTTACAAACATTTTAAAAGTTTACTCTAAAAAAAGATGTATAGGAATCGCTTTACATTAGGCTTCCAATCCATTATTCTAAACGTGTAGAAAAAAACGAAAAAAAAAGAGTTTAAAGATTTGGCGATCTCTAAACTCAAAGGTTTGAGCTAATTTTGGCGAATTAGCATATCACATACAAATAATTCTAAAGGGTTAGAAAAATTGGTGTTTGCCTAACCTTTATTAAGTATAGCATATTTAAGGTGCTTTCTCAATATATCTGTGATAGAACTCAAACCTTTTTAAAAACTTTCGTTATTCACAAGTATGAAAGAATCTAAGGAGGTTTTTTTGTGATGTCCACAACATTGACGAATATTATGACGGCAACAAACTTGCCTAACGGTAACTATATTCCCGTTGATCTAAATCTTATTAACAACCCTATCTATGAATCTCTTTCAATTGAAGCCATGATGCTTCATGCTTTATATACCATGCGTATGTCTTGTAGTATTTATAATTCCCAAAAAGATGGTAGTTGGTTAAACGAGGACGGGCATCCTTATATTTATTTTTCCAACGAAGAGGCGGCTTCTTTGCTGCGTGTTTCGGAAAGAAAAGTGACAAATCTTAAAAGTTCTTTAGCTGAGCTTGGCCTAATCCAAGTAATGCGACATGGCTTAAAAAATTATCGAATCTATGTTGCTAATCCTCAAGCACCATCTGAAGGAACAACTATTCCACTAGTTTTTAAAAATTTTATGACAACACGGACAATTAAAACTGTGGATAATCCTGTGACAGAAAAACCAAAGTTATCCCCTGTGGATAGGGTAGCAGAATCTGCGTCTACGTCTGCGCAAAATTTGCTTACAAGTACACAAAAACAATTAGCAAAAAATATAACAAATACAACAAATGTAACTCGCGTGACCACGAATTCTGCAGCCCCCTCTCAAGATAGTGTTTTGATAGAGGCGTTAGCTGCTCGTTATACTCATTTATTACCTCAGCAAGTTTTTCAACGTTTATTGCCTTTTTGTGATAATAGTTATGAGAAGTCGCGGTGGTTTATCGATACCATCTTCAAAGCCAAATATTCTAGTAATCAACAATTAATCGAAGCTGGTTTGCCTGCTGAATCAGAAGTATTGACTTTTGAAGACAATAGCTATTTCAGTGCCGGAATTTCAGATGCAGTTGCTAAAGCCTTAGAACAAATGTATCGATATAAGAATGTGAAAAATCCAGAAGCATTCTTTTTTACCTTTATGCGCGGCTTCTTCACAGAAAAGACTCGTCAGTATCTAGTCGATCATTATGAAATGACGAGAGAATTAGAACAAACGCTTTCAAGACTTCAACAAAATATCATGAAGCAAAAAGAAAAGCAAAAACAATATAAAACACAAAAAGTCGTAAAAAAAGCCTCCTAAGACGCACAACCTTTGTTATAATGTAGCGGAGTCTAACAAGAAGAAAGGTTAATTTTATGAATAAGTTTAAACTAGCGTTTTTTGGCTACAGCGGTCTGTTAGGATTAGCTATTGGAGTGATTGTAGCCTTATTTATGGGTGTTTCAGAATTGGGACATCAGTTGCTGTGGCAAATATTGCCACAAGCTCTTGGAAATCCGCGACTCTATCCATTAATTATCTGTCCAATTGGTGGAATTCTTATTGGATTTTTTGTTCGAGCCTTTGGAGGATATCCTCGTACACTGCAAGAATCTCTGACTGAATATCAGGAAACAAAACGGATTGATTATCATGAAGGACAAATCGTTCGTAACCTTTTAGGTGGTTTTATTGTATTACTTTTTGGAGCTAGCTTAGGCCCGGAAGCAGCATTAGTAGCAATGATCGGTGGATTAATTACTTATGTAGCGGATAAACGAAAAATTTCTGAAAGTCAGCGGGCTGATTTAACAGAATTTGGAATCGGGACATCGTTAGGCGTCATTTTTATGACCCCCTTATTCGGAGTTGGCCGTTCGGCTGAAAAAGAAGATTGGCGAGTCGTAACGGAAAGCAAGTTGAAGAAATATGTATTATATATTTTTGCGACCTTTACAGGATTTATCGGTTATCTAGTAACCTATAATTTATTTCCAGATCAAGAACAAGTTTTTGCGATTCGTCGAATGGCAATTAATTTTACTTGGCAAGGCGTACTGTTATGTGTTCCAATGATTATTTTAGGTGCTCTTTTTGGGAAATTTTTCTTATTTCTACGAAAAAAGAGTGAACAATTGAATCAGCGGATACGTAATCCACTACCGTTGGCAATTTTTGCCGGCATCTTATTAGGTATTCTTGGTGTGATTTCTCCTTATTTTCTTTTTTCGGGGGAGCATACGTTACTATCATTTACTCGCCAAGCGGAGACTATGAATTTTTTCATCTTACTTTTGATCGGTTTAGGAAAAGTAGTGATCACGATGATTTGTTTAGCTTGTAATTGGCGAGGCGGAACAATTTTTCCAATGATTTTTTCAAGTATTGCCATTGCTCTAGCATTTGCAAATATATTGCCTTACTCACCAGGGGTAGTAGCAGCAGTCTTTACTGCAGCTACTTGTGCGGTGATTTTAAAGCAGCCTTTTGCTACTGCATGCTTGTTTTTATTAGTATTTCCAGTGGAACTTTTCTTATGGATTTGGTTGGCAGGCTACTTAGCCAATCTATTTGTGCAACGGGTACCGTTTTTCCATGAAGCACAAACCATTCAAACCTTTAAACTTCCGCAATTACCGAAACGTTCAGCTAAAACAGAACTCAAAGAATCTAATTCTAAAGAAATGGCTGAACGAAGAAGATCAGCAGAGCGTAAAAAAGTTGAGACAACAGAAGCGCAGCCACAAGTTATTGTTGCAAAATCAGATTTGCTAGATCGTAAAAAAATTCAATCTAAAGGTGAAACGAAGCGAGTGACCGATTTTGAATCAACAGATTCGGTTAAAGAGCAACCAACTACTCGAATGAGCAGACATCGTCGTCGATAAAAAAGTACGAGAAAATTTTTCTCGTACTTTTTTATTTTTCAAGAATAGTTGACGGAAAAAATGTAGAGGTCTAATATGGAAATAATTAAATAGCAAATGTGGGGAGCTATTTTTTTGGCTGAGAGGAAGCTTGACTTCGACCCATTGACCTGATTCAGATAATGCTGACGTAGGAATAAAAACTAATTTATTGAATTGAATAATAAATTAGTTGTGATTGATTGAATCCTTTTCAAATGTGAGTGATTATCTGGATAGATAATGTCTCACATTTTTTTATTTAATGACTATCTAAAAGGAGGACGCTCATGGAAGCAAGCGTAGCCATTCAAGTATTACCAAAAACGGAAAGTAGCGAGGAATTGATTCGGGTGGTCGATGAAGTCATTGCTTACATTCAATCAACTGGATATACCTATCAAGTTGGTGCTTTTGAAACGAGTATTGAAGGTGATTATGAAGGATTAATGGAAATTGTCAAAAATTGTCAATTGATTGCAATCAAAGCGGGGGCACCACAAGTTTCAGCATATATCAAAATTGTGTATCAATCAGAAGGTGACGTTCTAACAATCGAAAAGAAAACTAAGAAACACCAATAGTGAAAGTAAAGTAGGGATAAAAAGCAGTTAAAGTTGTAAAGATTATTGCTATAATATTTTTTGAAAACGTTTGACCAAATTTAATTCCACTGCTAGTCTAGAGACACAAAAGTGTTTTAAGAGGAGGCAATGTGGAAAGATGTTGAATGAAGAGAAGATTCAATCTTATTTAGAAAAAGAAAAAATGGATGCTTTTTTTATTGCGAAGCGAGTGAATGTTCGTTTTACTAGTGGCTGGACAGGAGATGATTCGTTTATCCTGATCACTCCGAACGAGAAATATTTTTTGACAGACCCACGTTATACCGAGCAAGCGGCACTTGAAGTACCTGACTATGAAATTATCAATTGGCGTTTGCCAGGAAAAACGGTTGGTGATACTATTGCTCGTTTAACAAGCGAAAAACAAATCAAAACAGTTGCTTTTGAAGCGGACTATCTAACGTATGACATGTATGCTGATTTTACAACTAAATCATCTGCTGAATTTATCCAAGCGGGTGGTGTGATTGATCGGATGCGTGCCATCAAATCGCCTCAAGAAATCCAGTATATGCGTAATGCTTGTGAAATATCTTGTCGTGCTTTTAACCGCATACTATCAGATATTCATGTTGGGGTAACCGAGAAAGAATTGGCGGCAAAACTTTCATTATACATGGTACAAGAAGGCGCAGATACACAACCTTATGGAAATATTTTGATCTCTGGTACAAATACTTCTTTGTTACATGGCATCCCATCAAAAAAGGCGATCGAGTATGGCGATTTTGTTCTGATGGATTTTGGTTGTCAATATGAGGGGTATATGTCTGATATGACTCGCACAGTAGTCGTAGGTAAAGCTTCGGAAAAACAAAAAGAAGTCTATGAGTTAGAAAAGCAGAGTTTGGAAGCAGCTGAGGCTGTTATGAAAAATGGAGCTACAGTCAAAGATATCTATCAAGCATCATTGAAACCATTAGCCGGGACAGAATATCCGCAATATACTTATCGTAACATCGGACATAGTATTGGTTTGTTTGTTCACGAGTTGCCGTATATCGATGAACAATACGAGGATGTTTTAGAGACAAATATGGTCATGACGATCGAACCAGGCATCTATATTCCTGAATGGGGCGGTGTGAGAATTGAGGATCAAGTTTTGATTACTGAGAGTGGCTATGAAAATATGATCAGTATTCCACATGATTTGATTGAATTGTAAGCCGCGCTTAAGCTATACTATTAACGACGACAGCAAAAGCTGTCGTCGTTTTTTTACAGAGGAGGGAAGCGGATGAAGGAGCAGGAATGCTTTGATTTAGTTTATGATATTGGTGAGACATTATTAAAAAATGGGGCCGAAATCAAACGAATCGAAACAACGATTCGTCATATCGCTGCCGCATTAGAGTTAAAAGAATTTGACAGCTTTGTGTTGATCAATGGTATTTTTATGACCGCACGCTTAGAAGATAAAACTGTTCAGGCACGAGTAAGGGATATTCCGATATCACCAATTAACTTGGGGAGAATCGAACAAATCAATACGTTATCCCGTCGACTAACAGAAAAACGTTTGAGTCCGGAAGACGCGCATCTTTGGTTGCAACAAATTAAACAAGAGTCATTTGCTTCTACACCATTGAAAATTTTCGCTTATGCTTTTGGTAGTGCTAGCTTTTGTTTTATCTTTGGAGGTAGTTTTTGGGATGCCATCGGAGCTCTTTTTTTAGGTGTATTGTTAGCACTATTTTCTATGCGCTTATTACCGAAATTCAACTTATCCGATATTATTTCGACAATAGCTTGTAGTGGATTCGTTAGCATTCTTGCTTGTCTATTTGTTCATTTTTTTCCAGTTCTTCAATTGACTAGTTTGGTTACCGGTGGGATCATTTCTTTGTTACCAGGAGTTGCTATCGTCAATGGTATCCGCTATTTATTTGATGGCGACTATAGTTCTGGTTGGGGGCAAATCGTGAATGCTTTGATCACAGCTCTGTGTGTTTCAGTTGGTGTGGGGTTGGTATTACAAGTCTTTGATATGTTGTACTAAAGTGTTGAAAAATAAAGGTATTATTGATTCGTCAAAGAGGAGGAGAAGCGATTGGTCAATTTAGTCTTGCAAGTCATAGCCGGTTTTTTAGGAACGATTTCCTTTGCCATTTTATTTGAGGTCCCACGACGTTATTATATTTATTGTGGTGTGATCGGAGCCTGTGGCTGGTTTATTTATTTATTGATTATGCACTTTTTAGTTGCCCCAGTCATGGCAACATTCATAGCTTCTTTGGTCTTGATCTATCTTTCAAGAGAAGCATCCTTTGCCTTAAAAGCTCCGGTCACGATTTTTTTGATTTGTGGTATTTTTTGTTTAGTACCTGGGATGGGTATTTACAATTTTACGTATAGTTTTTTTATAGGCAATTCAATCGAAGCAGCGCAAATTGGTGTTCAAGTGTTAAAAATTGCGATCGCTATTGCAGTAGGGATCACAATTGGGTATGAATTATCGCCTAAATTTTTTTATTCATATCATAAAATGCAAAAAAACAAAATAGTGGAAGAAAACTAGTATTGTTATATAACAATACTAGTTTTTTTATTATTACATTTATTGTTATTGAATGATAAAAAAAGAGAGGAACTTTTAATACAAAAAAGGATGAGTATACTTTTTTGTAAAACAATATTTAAAGTAAGAGGATAAAGTAAGGTACTGTTAGTGCTTAGAAATAATTTTAAGAATTGTTTAATTGTTCAGAAAAGTATAGTAGAATGATTAAAGCGGATTCATTTTGTTTCATGATCATAAAATCAGTAAAGGTTAAACTAAATATTTGGCTTTATAGTTATTTTTAAATTATTTTTAAAAAAAGCGAGTCAATATTTTTTTTAGTATGAACTGTTACAGGTCAGCTGGATTCGTTTAAATAAATTAAAAGCAGTAACTTAAAAGTGAGCTGTTTTTAAATAGCAATATACCACTATCATTATTGAAGGAGTGAAAGATTTTGAAAGAAGAACGCGTTGAAAGAGTCATCAAAAAAATGAAAGACCAAGGGTATGGCCAATTGTTAGTTTCAGATCCAACGACTATTTTTTACTTAACGGGACGCTGGATTCATCCAGGTGAACGGCTACTTGTATTAGTAATTACCCCAGAAAATAAAAATACGTTGATCGTAAACAAGTTATTTCCGATTGAAGAAGATTTGGGCGTTGAAAAAGTCTTTATCGATGATACAGATGATGCTGTCAAAAAAGTATTAGAGTATGTAGATACGGATCAAAAGATCGGGATCGATAAGAACTGGCCTGCGCACTTTTTATTGAGATTATTAGAAATTGCATCGAATGCACAATTAGGCAATGGTTCAGAAGTTACAGATGCTGTTCGAGCAGTCAAAGATGCTGACGAACTTGATTTGATGCGTGAAGCTTCGAGAGATAATGATATTGCTGTGGGGCGCCTAAAGGATTTATTGCCAGAAGAATTGACAGAGCTTGAGATGCGTGACAAATTAGCGGAAATCTATGCTGATTTAGGAAACAGTGGTTTTTCTTTTGATCCAATTGTTGGTTATGGAGCTAATGCTGCAGATCCACATCACGAAACAGATGACTCTAAAGTGAAACCAGGGGATTCAATCATTTTAGATATTGGGGGTATCAAAAATTCCTATGCTTCTGATATGACACGGACGGTCTTTTATAAAGAAGTATCCGACAAAGCCCGTGAAATCTACGAGATTGTTTTAGAAGCTAATCGTCGTGCCATTGAAATGGTTAAACCGGGAGTAAAATTTTCTGATTTAGATGCAGCTGCTCGGGATTACATCACAGAGCAAGGTTATGGTGAATATTTCACGCACCGTTTAGGTCATTTTATTGGAATCGATTGTCATGAAGCAGGGGATGTTTCGGCGGCTAATCATAGCGTAGCAGAACCAGGAATGGTCTTTTCGATTGAACCGGGCATCTACGTTCCGGGCGAAGTCGGTGTGCGTATCGAAGATTTGATTATCTGTACAGAAGATGGCTATGAGAACTTGAACCACTATCCTAAAGATTTAGAAGTTGTCGGTTAGGAGGGCAAAAAGTATGAAAATCGAAGAAGGATATATGCCTTATTTAGGTCATAAAACTTATTATCGAATCGTTGGAGAACAAACCGGTAATAAAAAACCCTTGGTTCTCATGCATGGTGGTCCAGGTTCTACCCACAATTATTTTGAAGTTCTTGATGAGTTGGCAGGCGATGGACGCCAACTCATCATGTATGATCAATTAGGTTGTGGAAAATCGGCGGTACCATCACAGCCGGAACTTTGGACAGCTGAGACATGGGTCAATGAATTGATCGCTTTGCGGGAGCATCTTGAACTTGATGAAGTTCATTTGCTCGGACAATCATGGGGCGGTATGTTGGAAATTATTTATGTTTGTGATTATGCCCCCAAAGGAATAAAAAGTATGGTGCTTTCAAGTACTCTTTCTTCTGCTAAACTTTGGGCACAAGAGCAACATCGAATGATCAAATTTATGTCTGAAGAGGATCAAGCGGCGATCGCTAAAGCAGAACAAACGAATAATTATAGTGATCCAGCTTATTTGGCCGCTAACGATCGTTATATGGTTCGTCATGCTGCCCCAGTATTTACCAAAAATGATCCAGAGCCATTGTGGCGTAAAAAAGTAGCTGGAACAGAAAGTTATCTTACTGCTTGGGGTCCTAATGAATATTCTCCAGAGGGCACACTGCAAGGGTATGATTATACGGAAAAGCTGAGTGGAATCACTGTGCCAACACTTGTTACAAGTGGTACAAATGATTTATCTACACCTTTAGTAGCTAAAACAATGTATGATGCGATTCCAGGGGCGAAATGGGAATTGTTTGCCAATAGCAGACATATGCCATTTGTGGAAGAGCGTGAAAAATACATGCTGTTACTGGAAAATTGGCTGTCAGCCAACGACTAAAATTTTTTAATGAAAGAGGGAAGAAGATAGTGGAGACAACTCCGGTAAAAACAAAAAAGCCGTTTGGTTTTTATGTCTGTGCACTCGGATTTACATTTGAGCGATGTGCCTTTTATACTGCAAAATATATGTTAGCGATCTGGATCGCTACAACAGCTGCTTCAGGTGGATTAGGAATGACTAGTGCACAAGGTGTACAAATTTCAGCTTGGTTTGTAGCAGCCACTTATATTACACCGACTTTTGGCGGCTATATCGCGGATTATTGGTTAAGTCCGCGCCTGTGTGTGTCAGTCGGAATGATCATGATGGGTCTGGGCTATATGTTAGCTTGGCAAGCCAGCTCAATGGGAATGGTTTGGCTGATGATTATTTTAGTTGCACTTGGTACAGGATTATTTAAGGGGAACCTTTCGGGTGTGAATGCTTTACTGTTTAGTGACGAGAAAGAATTAAATGAAGCCTTCTCGATTCAATATTCATTTGTGAATGTTGGTTCATTTATTGGGACGACTTTTCTAGTATTATTGATTCCGGCTTTTGGTTTCAACTTTGTATTTTTGATTTGTGGAATTCTGCTACTAATTGATGCGCTTTGGTTTATCTTTAATAGCCGTTCTTTAGGTGAAGCAGGAAAAAAACCATTTAAAGTGGATCAACGTCAATTCGAATCAGCTGGTAAAAAAGCGGATGATGCGGCAGATACGAAATTAACTTCAGGTGATAAAAAACGAATCGTTGCAATTATTTTGGTCACTTTGTTTTCTGTTGCTTTTTGGACAGTTTGGTATTTAGCGTATATGCCGGCATATTTCTATTTTGGCTATGGTGATGGTGCTGGATTTATTGAACGAGCAAATTGGATGATCGGCAGCTTCAAAGTTCCAACTTCATACTTTGATTCAATGAATGCCTTGACTTGTATCGTATTGGGACCAGTTTTAGGTCGTTTATGGACAAAATTAGCTACACGTCCTAAAGGTGACATGAGCATGTTTAAAAAGACCGCTTTAGGAATGATTTTAGTTGGTATCTCTTATGTGGTGATGGTGCTTGCAGATAGAATTGGAAATGGACACACAGGCATTTTATGGCTAGCATTAGTTAGTTTATTGATGTCCGTTGGTGAAATGGTTTTCTCTCCATTAGGAAATTCGTTCATTGCTAAATTAGCACCAGCAAAATTGATGGGCTTGCTTTTAGGTGTTTGGACGATCGCTGTTTTCTTCTCGCAAATGATTTATCCAGTCATCTATGCGGTATTAGAAACAGCAGATCCAGCTAAATTCCAAATGGGTTATGGAATTTTAGCAGCAGTTGTAATCATATTAGGGATTATTTTATGGTTCGGCAGTAAATCACTTGATAAATTAGAAACAGCTGAGTAAAAAAATACACTGATCTCAATCGAGATCAGTGTATTTTTTTGTATTGAAGTGAAGTTTTTAATAAGGGTGTTTTATAGAAAAATTAAATAGAAAGCGATTTCTTCAAATGAGAATAGATATCATTTAAATAACGATTTAATTCATATATTCATTAGTAGATAACCAATTTTTTATTACCTTAAATTATAATAAATATCAATTGGAATGATATTTACAAGGTTTTTTTACCTATATATAAGTGCTTTTAGCTTTTTTTATATAAAATAAATAAAGTAGGATTTTACTTATTTATATTTTTTTTAGAATGAGCAACTAATTTTTTTATTAAAAAATACCAAGTTTATAATTTATCATCTTTCAGAAGCAAAATGATTGTGCTATTATTTACTTGAACTACGGGTGGCTGATTTGCTCAAGTTCGAACAAATGTAAAAGTTAGGAGGTGAAATAAATTGACACAAATTCTTATACCATTAAAACAACATGTCGGCGCTCCATGTAAAGCAATTGTAAAAGCAGGTAATCATGTTCAGCGAGGACAATTGATTGCCGAACCGAATGGATTAGGTGCCAATATCCATGCAAGCTTTTCTGGAAGGATAATTGATGTAGATGAAAATAATATTGCCTTGATGATCGATGAAGAGCAAAATTTTTCAACCTATTTACCAATTACTGAAACAGACAGTCCGATTAAAGCGGTGGAAAATGCTGGGATCGTTGGTGCTGGCGGTGCTGGTTTTCCAACCTTTTTGAAATTAGCTTGTGAGATTCCTGAAGGCGTTTTTATCGCTAATGGAGCAGAGTGCGAAGCCTTACTTATCCATAATGTCAAACAAATGAACGAACACATCGATCAATTGATTCGTGGAATGAAATATTGCATGGCAATGACTAAAGCACCAAAAGGTGTGATTGCTGTAAAAGGCAAACATCGAGTACTAGTTACACGGCTATTAAAAGCGATCGATAGTGAACCAACATTAGAGGTTTATCAATTACCAGATATTTATCCAGCAGGCGATGAGCGCATGATCGTGCGGGAAGTTATGGATATCGTTTTGGAACCGGGTCAGCTTCCTACTGAAGTTGGAGCGGTGATCGATAATGTGGAAACGATTAAACGAATTGTGGAAGCGATTGAAGATCGTAAGCCATTTATCGATAAAGATGTAACTGTTTCTGGACGTGTAAAACAAAAAGAAACCGTCTTTATTGATGTTCCAATCGGTACACCAGTTAAAACATTGATCAATAATGTCGGAGGGTATGTTGAACCTCATGGCGAAATCGTAATCGGCGGACCAATGACTGGAAGAAGTGGGGATGAAATCACACCAATCACGAAAATAAGTGGTGGTGTATTGGTCGCTATGCCATTCCCACAAGAAAGTCGGAAGGTCGGTCTTTTGATCTGTGAATGCGGAGGTTCTGCTGAACGGATGACAGAAATTGCTAACAATATGGGCGCAGAAGTTGTCGCTGCTGAAAGATGCAAGCGGATGGTAGAAGTGAATGGAAGATATAGATGTGCCCTGCCAGGTATTTGTCCAGGTCAAGCTCAAACTGTTCTGTCGTTGAAAAAACAAGGAGCAGAAGTAGTGATGACTGGATCTTGTTCCGATTGAACGAACACCGTAATGGGTGTAGCTCCTAGGTTAGGAGTTCCGGTTTATCATCATACAGATCATGTACTGCGGGCAGATGGTCACAGACTATATCGTAAATTACCTACAAATTAATCTGAAAATTTAGGAGGAATTAACGAATGTCTATTACAGCAGAAACTGCTAAAGAACATGCCAAAGATCCTGCAGTATTGTGTTGCCGTGCAGAAGCAGGCAAAGTAATCGCACCAGATGATTTAGAAGATCCAGCGATCTTCCCCGATTTAGAGGATTCAGGATTATTAGAAATTCCTGAAGACGCTTTAAAAATCGAACAAGTACTTGGTACCACATTAAAAGAGACAACGGATGCGTTGGTTCCATTAACAAAAGAATTACTTGATGGTGTTTCTGAAGCTACTGAAGAAGCAAGTAAAGAGCAAGCACCGCCGGTTGTTGAACAAGCAGCACCTACCACAGTGGCACCAGTCGTACCGGTTGCGCCAATGGGAAATGTCCAAACAATCAAGATTCATATCGCAGAAGGACGTGGAATTGATTTAGAATTACCATTGTCTGTAGCAGGACAAATGGGTGTGGCACCTACAATGCCAGTACCACCTACAGCCCCGATGGAAGAAGCAACAACGGCAGAAAGCCCAGAAACTGCTGAATCAGAAGCAAAAGTAGAAGAGAAAGTTATTCGTTCTGTTCGTCGTGATCATATGAAGATTGATAACGTGGTTTTTGGCGATGAAACAAAGATTGAAGGAACAACTCTTACATTACGTAAGATGGAAGACATGTGTGCAGAAGCAGCGGAATTAGAAGAGCTAGTGGAAAGCATGACTTTTGAAATCATTACACCAGATAGATACAACGAATATAGTGAAACAATCATGGACGTACAACCAATCGCAACTAAAGTTGATGGCGCGGATATTGGCCATGGAGTTACACGTGTTTTAGATGGTGTTGTCATGGTTCTTACAGGAACAGATGCTACAGGTGTACAGATCGGAGAATTCGGATCATCCGAAGGTGAATTAGATCGTAATATCATGTGGGGCCGTCCTGGAGCACCTGAAAAAGGCGAGATTTTTATTAAAACACAAGTAACGATCAAAGAAGGCGCGAATATGGAACGTCCCGGACCATTAGCCGCTCATAAAGCATCTGACTACATTACACAAGAAATCCGTGAAGCTGTGAAGAAGGCAGACGAATCACTTGTAGTAGAGCAAGATGAAATCGTACAAAAACGCCGCATCGGCAATAAACGTGTGGTAATTATCAAAGAAATTATGGGCCAAGGAGCAATGCATGATAATTTGATCATGCCAATTGAACCGGTTGGAACATTAGGAGCAAAACCAAACGTGGACCTTGGTAATTTACCAATTATGCTGGCACCAACCGAGGTATTAGATGGTGGGATCCATGCATTGACATGTATTGGACCAGCATCAAAAGAAACTTCTCGTCACTATTGGAGAGAACCATTAGTACGTGAAGCGATGGAAGATGAAGAAATTGATTTAGTAGGTGTTATGTTTGTAGGTTCTCCGCAAGCAAATACTGAGAAATACTATGTTTCGAAACGTTTAGGAATGACGGTTGAAGCCATGGATGTTGATGGCGCAATCGTTACAACAGAAGGGTTTGGCAATAACCATATCGACTTTGCATCGCATATCGAAGAAATCGGTAAACGAGGCATCAAAGTTGTAGGTGATTCTTATTCAGCGATCCAAGGTGCGTTAGTGGTAGGTAATCCAGAAATGATCGCTATGGTTGATAATAATAAATCAAAACAAGGGATCGAAAATGAGATCTTATCAAACAACACACTATGTAAAGAAGACGCGATTCGTGATTTAGCAATGTTGAAAACATTGATGGGTGGCGGAACAATCAAAGCTGCTGAACGTAAATGGAATCCCAATGTTAAATTGAACAATATTGAAATCATCGAAAAAACAACAGGTAAGAAAATTGAATTGGCTCCAAATGAACAAAGCTTACCTAAGAGTAAAAAGCGTCAAGAAATTTACGAAATCGAAGAATAAGGTGAATCAGATGGATGGAATAAACAAACTCAAATACATTTCGACGGAACAAATGTTTGAAGGTATCATCGTAGAACTTTTTGATGCTAGTGTGACTATCGACTTGAAAGGTCGTTTGGGGCAATTAAAAGTACCACGTCGAATGATCATTTCTGAATATAATTTAGAAATTGGCCAAGAAGTTGGGTTTTTAATGACCTATCCAGAAGTTTTAGCAGAAGAACCCGACGAACATTATAAGACAGCTATTTATGAGCATGAACGCCGTCGAATGGAAGTTAGAAAAAAACGTGAAGAAACAAGAGAGGAGAATTAAACATGGGCTTAACAGTCTTTGAAGGGTTACAGTCAGAAATTTTCGTACCAATTACACCAAAATCTGTCTTTACCCCGGTAAAAAAAGAGCTTAAAGAAATGCGTGTAGCATTAGCAACTGCTGCAGGTGTTCATTTGAAAACAGATAAACGATTCAACTTAGCAGGAGATACGACTTACCGTGAAGTACCAGATACATCTACCATAGATGAGTTAATGGTTTCTCATGGTGGCTATGATAATGCGGATGCAAACCGTGATATTAATTCAATGTTTCCAATTGATCGCTTACATGAATTGGCTGCAGAAGGGTTTATTAAAGAGTCAGCACCTGTACACTATGCCTTCATGGGCGGTGGGGGAGACCAAGATGCTTTCCACGATGTAACAGGACCTGAAATTGCAAAAAAATTATTGGAAGAAGAAGTCGATGCAGTTGTATTGACTGCTGGCTGAGGAACCTGTCATAGAACTGCCGTGATCGTGCAGAGAGCTATTGAGGAAGCCGGGATTCCTACTATTTTAATTGCAGCATTACCACCAGTTGTTCGTCAAAATGGGACACCGCGCGCTGTAGCACCACGCGTACCAATGGGCGCGAATGCTGGAGAACCACATAACATTGAAATGCAAACAGGTATTTTAAAAGATACGCTAGAAGAATTAGTTAAAATCGAAACGCCAGGGAAGATTGTTCCATTACCTTATGAATACATTGCCCACGTCTAAATCAAACGGTCGATTCAGATAAGCAGCTTTTTTAGGCTACTTACCTAACTACCATTTTTGATGAAAGCAGGTGTGATTAATGCAAGGCGAAACTCTAAAGATCAAAGTTTTTCATATGAAAGAGGTCGTTTTTGGCGATAATTGGAAGTTATCGCCAGATCGATTGCAAATTAAGCAGGACTTTGACTGTGAAGACGCCGCTATTCAGAAGCTGACGATTCGATTACTTCCACCACATCAACATGAAGTTGAAACCAACACGATCATGGATATCATTCCGATTTCTACGAAAGTGTTGGGTGTGTTGGGAACTGGGATCACGCATACACTAACAGGCGTTGCAGTCGTCATGACTGGAGCAATCGAAGAAGGAGAACAAATGCATGAATTTGGGTCTTCTGAAGGTGTATTGCGTGATCATTTAGTATTGGATCGAGCAGGGACGCCTAAAGCAGAAGACACTATCATTTTGGTAGATCTTTTAGCTAAAAAGGGGA
Source organism: Enterococcus hailinensis (assembly GCF_045862035.1). NCBI lineage: Bacteria > Bacillati > Bacillota > Bacilli > Lactobacillales > Enterococcaceae > Enterococcus > Enterococcus hailinensis. The sequence goes on from NZ_BAAFRV010000014.1 coordinate 44,376, forward strand.
CTCCTTTTAATCGTAGGCTTTGTCTTAAAATGTTTGCTATTGTAGACAAATATATCCAAGAAATCCGAGAGAAGTTGAAGATGCTGGACGGCAAAGATGCATGTGAAGTTCATGTCTATGAAGAGAGCATCCATCCAGGAAAACCAAAAGTTGCTTTAGTAAAACAAGTGGCTGGTCAAGGAGCGATGTATGATATGTTGCTTTATCCTAATGAGCCAAGTGGCTTTGCGGGAGGAACTTCAATTATAGATATGAATAATATACCAGTCTTTTTATCTGCAAACGAATATCGAGATGGAGCTATTCGTTCAATGGTTTAACAAATAAGAACTAGGTGGTGGCATCATGGGAATAGGTCCATCAACAAAAGAAACATCTTTACATCATTTTCAAGATCCATTGATTGATCTTTTGGGAAAAGATCCTGATATTGATTTTCAAGGAGTTATCATTGTTGGTACCCCTCAAAGTAATGCAATGAAATATTTAGTTGGTCAACGAACTGCTATCTGGTTGGAAGGAATGCGCACGAATGGTGTAATTGCTACAACAGACGGTTGGGGCAACTCTGATGTTGATTTTGCCAATACTTTAGAAGAAATTGGACGGCGAAATATAAGTGTAATTGGCCTTAAATTCATTGGAACACAAGCAAAATTTGTCGTTGAAAATGAATTTACAAAACACGTCTTGGATTTTAATAAATCCGAAAAAGGAATTGAAACGGAAATCGTAGGTGAAAATACGATTGATCAGCGTGACGCAGCCAAGGCACTAGCTTCTATAAAGTTGAAAATGAGAAAAGACAATCAAGAACCAAGGTGATCTAAATTGATGTGTAAGACGTAATAAGAAATTTAAATGAATGGTATGTTCAGATAATTATGCTCAATAAGGAGGGCAATCATGAAAGTATCAAAAATGATTTCAGCAATTGATACCCATACAGCTGGTGAAGCTGCACGTTTAATTATTGGTGGAATTCCTAAATTTCCTGGCGAAACGATGGCCGAAAAACGTGCCTATTTAGAAAATGAAGCAGATAACTTACGCAAGATGTTGATGCTAGAACCACGTGGTCATCGTGATATGTTCGGTGCTTTTATTACAGAGCCTATTCATGAAGAAGCCGATTATGGCATTATTTTTATGGATTCAGGTGGCTATTTAAATATGTGTGGCCATAATACGATTGCTGCTATGACGGCTGCCGTAGAACAAGGTTGGCTTGAAGTTCCAGAAGGTGAACGTGAAGTAAAAGTGGTGCAAGATACTCCAGCCGGAATCGTTCGAGGAATGGTTCATTTGGATGAAGACTATTCTGCAGAAGCTGTCTCTTTTGAAAATGTGGAATCTTTTCTATATAAAGAAAATGTAAAAGTTGATGTTCCCGATATCGGAGAACTTACGGTAGATATTTCCTTTGGTGGAAGTTTCTTTGCGATTTTGCCAGCTTCGTCAGTTGGGTTAGAAATCAAACCAGAAAACGCATCTAAATTTAATGATTTAGGAATAATTATTCGTGAAGCAATCAATGAACAAATCGAGGTCAAACACCCAACGCTGAAACATATTCAAACTGTGGATTTAGTTGAATTTTACGGGCCGGCGACTAGTCCAGATGCAACATATCAAAATGTGGTCGTTTTTGGTGATGGTCAAGTGGATCGTTCTCCGTGTGGTACGGGAACGAGTGCAAAATTGGCAACACTTTATGGCAAAGGTGAAATGAAAGTTGGCGATACCTTTGTTTACGAAAGTATTTTATGTACAAAATTTAAAGGTGAAATTATTGCAGAAGCTGAAGTTGGAGGATACAAAGCAATTATTCCACGTGTCACTGGATCAGCATATGTCACTGGTTATAATTCATTTTTAGTGGATCCTAAAGATTCGTTGAAAGATGGATTTCTTCTAGGCTAGCTATAAGAGGAGGGGAAATATGGTAACTATATTGCTAGGAATCTATGTTGCACTGATGGTCTTACACACGGTCAATATGGGTAGTGATTTGTTTAAAAATAGAAATAATTTAGGTCATGGAAATTGGATTATTTCGGGAATTATTGGTTTTGTTACAGACTTCTTAGATACATTAGGAATCGGAAGTTTTGCGCCTACCACGTTAGCATTAGATGCAACAAAGCAGTTGAGTTCCGATCGCTTATTGCCAGGAACATTAAATGTGTCGCACGGAATCCCCGTATTACTTGAAGCATTTATCTTTACAAAAGTAGTTGATGTATCGCCAATAACATTGTTCTCTTTAGTAGGGGCAGCAACAATTGGTGCTTTTATTGGTTCGAAGTTTGTGACGGGATTACCGGAAAAAAAAGTTCAACTTTGGATGGGATGGGCATTAATTGTTACAGCGATATTAATGTTTGCTCGTCAACAAGGCTGGATTGATATTTTAGGTGCAGATAATACTGCAACTGCATTAACAGGAATCAAGTTAATTATCGGCGTTGTGATCAATTTCTTCCTAGGTGCATTGATGACGATAGGTGTTGGTTTGTATGCACCTTGTATGGCAATGGTTTACATGCTGGGGCTGAGTCCTTTGGTTGCTTTCCCAGTAATGATGGGTTCTTGTGCAGGATTGATGCCGATTGCTAGTATTAATTTTGTGAAGACGGGAGATTATGCCCGTAAAGTTAGTTTAGCCATCACAATCGGTGGTATTTTAGGAGTGATTATCGCTGCAAAATTTGTAACAGGATTAGATTTAGAACTTCTAACATACATTATCATTGTTGTAATTATCTATACTGGGATCACTTATATTCGTAAGAGTATGCGATCAGTTGTAAAAGCTTAAAAAAAAGACTGCTTACTTTAAGAAAAGTGAGCAGTCTTTTTTTAGAGACTAATCTAAAATTTCACAATAATTGAGTTTTATTTAAATTGATGATTATTTAATAACTATAAAAAATTTATTTTTTTAAAAGATCTATTTCTTTTTTTATTACGATAATAGTATAAAAAATTTTCCTTTTTAAAGGAACAATTAATACTATTTTATAAGTTATCTTAAATAAAATTCTCATGGTTAAATAAAAAATTAACTGTTATAATGGTTGAAGTAAAGGATGGTGAGCAATATGGAAACAGCACAGCAATTAATTGTTTGTGGTGGATGTAATGCAAAGATTGGACCAGGTAATCTAGGAGAACTGCTTGCTGATTTACCTAAAACAACGAATGAAAATTTATTAGTGGGTTTTGATTCTACAGATGATGCAGCTGTTATTAAATTACGTGAAGATTTAGCAATCATTCAAACGTTAGACTTTTTCCCAACAATGGTAACGGATCCATATCTTTTTGGTAAAATTGCGGCAGCAAATGCGTTAAGTGATGTTTATGCTATGGGAGGAGAAGTTCTTTCAGCATTAAATATTGTCGCCTTTCCTGAAGAAAAAGATCTTGCTATTTTAAAAGAAATTTTACGAGGTGGTTCTGAAAAAGTCCAGGAAGCCGGTGCTATTTTAGCTGGTGGGCATTCGATTCACGATCAATCGGTCAAATATGGCTTATCAGTTACAGGTACCATCGATCCTACTAAAATTTATCAAAATAATACTTGTCAATTAGGGGATCACTTAATATTGACGAAACCTTTGGGTGTAAGTATTATCACGGTTGGTTATAGTGCAGAAGAAATTAGCAAAGCTGCATTTGTGAAAGCGACCACGAGCATGGAGACATTAAATAAATATGCGATGGATATTATTCGTCATTATTCAATCAATAGTTGTACTGATGTCACTGGTTTTGGTTTGGCTGGACATCTGCATGAGATGTTGAATAATAATTTCAGTGCGGAAATTAATGCTAAAGAACTGCCTTATTTTGAGGAAGCCTATCAAGGAGCAAAAGAATTTATTTTGACGGCAGGTGGACAACGTAATCGAAATTACATGCAGGATAAAATCGATTTTCAAATCGATGATTTTGGAATTGAAGAGCTTTTATTTGATCCACAAACATCGGGCGGGCTCTTAGTGAGTGTTCCTGCAGATGAAGCTTCTACATTAGTGAAAGCGTTACAAGCAGCAGACATTCCGGCAAAAGATTTTGGCGTTGTTATAGAAAAACAAATAAAAGAATTGATCGTAAATTAAGGGTATGACACATGATGAAGGAGTGAAAAAATGTTTAAAATTGATGCACTAGGTAAAGCGTGTCCTTTACCAGTAATTGAAACAAAAAAGGCACTACGTGAACATACGGTTGTTGAAACGCTTGTAGATAATGAAATCGCGACTCAAAATTTGAAAAAAATGGCTGAGCAACTTGGTTATATTTATCAAATGCAGCAACAAGCGGAAAACAAATATGCTGTTGTAATCTCTAAAGCAAATACTGAATTAACAGGTGAGACATCGGAAACCGTAATAACTCCTACAGAAGATGTAGTTACTGATGAATATATCGTGGTGATCGATACGAATGTGATGGGAAGAGGTTCTGACGAACTAGGAAAGAATTTATTGAAAGGGTTTATTTATTCATTAACAGAACAAGATGTCTTACCGAGTAAAGTTATTTTTTATAATGGTGGTGTACAGTCAGTAATTAAAGCATCAGATTCATTGGAAGACTTGATAGCTTTAGCAGGTCAAGGCGTTGAAATCTACTCTTGTGGTGCTTGCTTGAACTTTTATGAACTGACACCGGCAATTGGTGAAGTAACTAATATGTATAGAATAGTAGAAATGATGCGTGAAGCGTCAAGAATCATAAAACCATAAAGGAGCAATTTTGATGCAAACATACGGTGTTGCCTTATTCTATTCGACACGAGAAGCGATGAAAGCAGAAGAAATTGCAAAAAAAGCCCAACTAGCTGTGCGAATCATTCCTACTCCGGAAAGGATTCATGCTAGTTGTGGCTTTTCTTTGAAATATTCGTTATCGGAAGAAGCACAACTGAGAGAACTGTTGGATCAATCAGCGATCATTTCAGAAGGCTTTTATCACGCGAATCAGACTGGCTTAAAAATAAACTATGAATTACTAGAAGCTCGCTAATAGTTGTATGAGAACCAGTATTGTAAGGCAAGAAAGATTATACGAATGAAGGGATTAATAGATGGCTAATATTGTAATTGGAACCGCTGGGCATATCGATCATGGAAAAACAACGCTGATCAAAGCCATGACAGGGATTGAAACAGATACGACTTCAGAAGAGAAAAAAAGAGGAATGTCGATTAATTTAGGTTTTGCTTATTTGGATCTACCAAATGATAAACGAGTAGGAATCGTAGACGTTCCGGGACATGAAAAATTCATTAAGAATATGGTTGCTGGGTTGCCCGGAATTAACCTTGTTTTATTAGTGATTGATGCGGCAGAAGGAATCATGCCACAAACAAAAGAACACATTGATATTCTATCACTATTAGGCATTCAGGACTTTTTGATTGTTTTAACTAAAGTAGATACAGTTGATCCGGAACTAAAAGAGTTAGTCGTAGAAGATATTCGTGAACAATTAAGTGAAACGCCATTAGCTAAAGCTGACTTGATCGAAACGGATGCCGTCACAGGTACAGGAATCCAAATTCTGATTAATAAAATTCAAGAATATTCTGAAATAGCGACCGAAAGATCAAAAAATGGGGCAGCTCGCTTGAATGTTGATCGTGTATTCAGTGTAAAGGGGTTTGGGACCGTTGTTACGGGGACTTTGCTCGATGGAGAAATTCATACAGGTGAAGATCTTTACCTGTATCCTAGCCAAAAGAAAACGCGAGTAAGAAATATCCAAGTTCATGAAATGGATGTCTCAAATGCTCAGCCCGGACAGCGGACAGCTTTGAATTTAGCAAATATTTCAAAGGATGAAATCCAGCGAGGTGATGTTTTAACAACATCTGAAAAATTATCTGATACGTGGATGTTGGATGTTAAAGTGACTTGTTTGCCCGAAGTAACCAACGGAATCGGGTTATGGGATCGGGTTCGTTTACTAATAGGCACTAGAGAGGTGATGGCACGAACGGTTCCACTAGGAATCGACTGGATTGCACCTGGAGAAGAAGGTTTTCTACAATTACGACTAGAAGAGCAAGTAGCAGTGAAAGATCGTGACCGTTTCATTTTACGTACGTATTCGCCTATGCAGACGATTGCCGGAGGTGAGGTCTTAGATGCGGCACCGCATAAACACCGTCGTTTTAAAGTAGAAATATTAGAAAGTTTAAAAGCAAAAGAAGATGGTAGTTTGGATGAATTGATCAATGATTTTATGACGAATAAAAAACAACCTTTCACTAATTTGAAAGAATTGGCAGAATACCTTGGGACAGATCCGGAAGAACTCAAACCTGTATTAAGTGAAATGATTGCAGAAAAACGCATTTTAGAAACTAAGACCGGGTACTTAGCCCAAACGAGTTTTCAAAAATTAGCCGATCAAGGGATTGAAATTTTAACTGCTTATCATAAACAATATCGTCTACGCTATGGGATGCCAGTAGAAGAATTTCGTTCACGGATGCGCCGCTCTTTGGCAGAAAAAGAAATTGCTACATATCTGGAATTAATGAAAAAAGAAAAGCTCAAAGAAAGTAATGATCGGCTAGCCTTGATAGATTTTGAAGTAACTTTTAATCAGTATCAAAAAGCAGCCAAAGAAAAAATCGAAACTGTCTTAGCGAAAAATGGTTATACGCCGGTAAAAAAAGAAGAGTTAATCCACTTAGATAAAAATGCTGAAGAAGTCTTAGAAGCTTTGAATAGCGAAACAGTGGTTTTTTTGACGCATGAATATGTATTGTTAAAAAAAGTCTTTGATCAAGCTGTTGAATTAGTCAATAAACAAATCGTTGAAAAGGGTCAAATGACGTTAGGGGACTTTCGAGATTTGACAGATTCAAGCCGCAAGTCCTCAATGTTGATCTTAGAGTACATGGACAAGCAAGAAATAACCAAGCGGGTAGAAAATTATCGTGTTTTAGGAAATTATTTTAAACAATAGATATAAAGAGGTGAAGGGGACGCATGAGTATTTATATGGATAATGCCGCAACAACTGCGCAAAAACCCGCAGTAGTCAGTGATTCAATAAAAAAAATTCTTCAAGGTGATTATGGAAATTCCTCTCGTGGTGCTCATGGCTATTCTCTGGCTAGCTATCATGTGGCTGAAAATGCTAGAAATCAGATCAAAGAACTTTTTCAGGCCAGTGAACAGTACGAAGTTGCATTTACAAACAATGCGACTGTTGCACTGAATGAAGTCTTAAAAGGGATGATCCATCCAGGTGATCACGTGATCACGACCTCTTGGGAGCATAACTCAGTATTGCGGCCATTGTATCAATTGGAAGCTCAAGGTGTATTGTTAGATATTATCTCGAGCGAACCAATCAGTGGACGATTGAATTACGATGAATTTTTACGAAAATTACGTCCAACAACGAGGGTGGTTATTTGCAACCACGCGAGTAATGTCACAGGAAATCTATTGGATCTAGCTAGAATCAAAGAATTTTGTGTGCAGCATAATCTTTTTCTGATTATCGATGCTTCACAAACTGCCGGGGCAGTACCGATTGATCTTAGTGATGGAAAAATTTCGGCACTTTGTTTTACTGGACATAAGTCATTGTATGGACCACAAGGAACGGGCGGCGTGTGTATAAAAAAAGATGTATCTATAGAACCTATTTTGACGGGTGGCGATGGCATGCAGTCTTTTTCAAAAGTACAACCGCAAGTACTACCGACATTGCTAGAAGCCGGAACATTAAATATTCCCGGGTTAGCAGGCTTAGCTGCTAGCGTCGAGTGGCTGAAATCAAAAGATAGTAATTCTAATTTAGGAGGATATTTTTATCAAGAAGCCAAAAAAATTACCGGATTAACTACTTATGGTGACTTTTCAGCTCCGCGAGTCGATGTTTTTTCAATCAATCTTCGAGATGCGGAATCGGCCATTGTTAGTGATCTACTTTGGGAAGAATTTAAAATTGCTACTCGTCCCGGGTATCATTGTGCCCCCTTGATGCATGAAGCGTTAAACACCGCAGACCGAGGAACTGTTCGAATTTCCTTTTCTTGTTTTACTACGAAAAAAGAAGTCGATCATGTATTAACAGCACTAAAAAATCTAGCGTCTCGCTGAGAAAGTAGGAGACTTATGACTCAAACGATTCAAACTATTTTATCGAAATTACCGTCCGTTGATGTACTATTGAAGAAAATAAATCCGGAATATCCACACGGCATAGCTAAAGAAATAACACAAAAAGTATTGACTGAGATTCGTCAAGAAGTTCTTTCGGGAACAAAAACGGAACTAGAGACGGATGCCGAAATCATCACAAGAATTGAAAAAAAATTGCAGGAAAATCAGTTTTCTTTACGTCGAGTAATAAATGCGACTGGAACAGTCATTCATACCAATCTAGGACGATCATCATTGAGTTCTCAAGTCCAGCAGCAAGTAATGGAAACTAGTTTTCATTATTCAAATTTAGAATTTGATTTAGCCACAGGTAAGCGCGGCTCGCGTTATAGCCATCTAGTCTCGATCATCAAGAAACTCACAGGCGCTGAAGATGTATTAGTAGTGAACAACAATGCAGCGGCTGTGTTATTAGCTTTAAGCACATTGACCCAAAATAAAGAAGTATTGGTTTCACGCGGTGAATTGGTAGAGATCGGTGGTGCTTTTCGTATTCCTGATGTCATTACTTCTAGCGGCGGAACAATCGTAGAAGTAGGAACAACGAATAAAACTCATCTAACTGATTATGAACGTGCATTAACTGATGAAACCGGAGCTATTTTAAAAGTCCATACCAGCAACTACCGAATTATTGGGTTTACTGAAACCCCTGAAATAAACGAGCTAGCTAAGTTGGCCCATCGTCAAAAATTGCCGCTGATCAATGATTTAGGGAGTGGTTTGTTTTTAGACATGCGGTCTTTTGGTCTGCCGTATGAGCCAACAATCAAAGAAATCTTGGAACAAGGGTGTGATGTGGTCACGTTTAGCGGAGATAAGTTATTAGGTGGGCCACAAGCTGGTATTATCGTTGGAAAAAAAGAATATATTGATAAAATGAAGCAGAACCAACTTTTACGAGCTTTACGAATTGATAAAATGACCTTAAGCGCACTAGAAGCAACCTTCGCTTTGTATTTAGATGAAAAAGTAGCATTGGAAGCTATTCCGACATTACAAATGATCAGTTTAACTGAACAAGAATGTTTAACGAAAGCTAAAAAATTAGCGGATATGTTAAGTGCAATTCCTGATTTAGACGTAACGATTGAAAAAGATCATAGTAAAATTGGTGGGGGGTCTTATCCTGAACATTTACTGCCGACAATGACTGTTTCTTTAACAAGTAAAAAATATTCAGCCGATCATTTACAAGTAAAACTACGAATGGCAAAGGTACCGATTATCAGTCGGATTAAAAACGACTGTAATTTACTTGATGTAAGAACAATTGATGAAGCAGAATTTTCAATGATCCAAACAAGCTTGCTAGAAATTTTTAAGGAGGGATAGATATTCACCCGCAAAAAAAATTAGTCGCAGTCTCGCATTGTGTCTTGAATCAAAATGCAGTGATCCACGGTTGGGAAAGAGCTCGTGGTGCTTTTCCCTTTACAGTAGATTTGTTAAAAGCTGGGATTGCACTTATCCAGCTGCCTTGTCCTGAATTTTTGATACTTGGTGGTGAGCGACCACCAATGACTTATCAGCAGTATGATAAACTACCAAACTATCGTCATAAATGTCAAATAATATTAGATCCTATTATTCAGCAAATTAATGCTTACCAAGAGCAAGGCTATCAATATTTAGGTGTAGTTGGGATTAATGAAAGTCCTAATTGTTCTATTAGTGGTGAGCGTGGGGTTTTAATGGAAGAATTTTTTGATCTTTGTAAAGAAATGGGTATCAATACTGATTATTTTGAGGTTCCTACTTGGTACAGTGAAGAAAAACAAGGGGACTTAAATGAACAACTAAAAATTTTCTTGGAAAGAGGAGTAGAGAATGAATAATAGTAAAGCCAAAGTAATTGCTATGTGTGCCATTGCTGTAGTGTTGAATGTTGTCTTAGGTGAAGCTGTTTCGATGATGAAAATTCCCTTGTTGTTTTTAGATACGATGGGAACCATTTTTATTGCTGCTAATTTTGGTATGGGTTATGGAATCATTACAGGAGTAACAACAAATCTACTTATGGGATTGCTTAGTGGTCCCTTATCGATTCCGTTTGCACTAGTAAATGTAGCAGTGGCGATTGTGGTTGCTTTATTAGCTAAACGTGGTTTTGGATATAAACAAGCATTGATTGCAGGCATACTATTAGCGTTTATTTGTCCAATGATTGGTGCTCCGATTCGTTTGGCTTTGTTTGGTGGTTTTACTGGATCAGGTACAGATATTGTGATTATGGCACTGCGTGCATCTGGCAAGGAAATGGTCAGTGCTACTTACTGGGGAGCGGTTTCTGCCAATGTTGTGGATAAAATTGTTTCTTGCCTACTTGTTGCATGGTTTATCAAATTACCCCAAATGAAGCGATTTGCAATAAAATGAACCGCTAAAACCTTTAAAGCTAAAACAGTTAGCTTTGATTCAATCATATGAGCTAGTTTCAACGATGATGTTGAGGCTGGCTCTTTTTTTATGAAATGACAATTTTGTTAGATGATTCTATCTTCGAAATATGGTGAAAATTCAAATAAACTTGTATAGTATGGAAAGAAATTAGAAAAGGAGCAATGACTCATGAAGAAATTTTTGATTGGTTTAGTTAGTTTAATCGTTCTTGCCTTTGTAGGTTTGCAAATAGCACAGAAAGTCGTTTCTAGCGGGGATGATTATTATGTACAAATCACTAATGATGGAGAACGGATCGTCAATAAAGATGATAGCGGCAATCAATATGTAGATTATAAATACTCATTACCAGGATACGATAAAAATGGCGAGGAAAAACAATTAACTTTTTCGGCTGCTAAAGATCGTCCGTTGCGTAAAGATGCATTTTTGAAAGTGACTTGGAATAAGAAAAAAGGAGTGACTTCTTATGAAGAAGTCCAAAAAAAGAAAGTTCCTGAAAAAGCTGCTGAAAAATTAGGTATAAGTTCGAAAAATTAGTTATAAAGACTAAATCATTAATTGAATGGTTTCAACAAGAATTTGGAATATGAGGTGTAATAATGGAAAAAATTGTCTCAGTCAATAACGTCAAGAAGACATACGGTAAAGGAAATCAGAAGAAAACAGAAGCTTTGAAAGGAATTTCATTCGAAGTAGAAAAAGGTGAATTTGTTGGAATCATGGGTGCATCTGGTTCGGGTAAATCAACATTATTGAATTTATTAGCGACCCTAGATAAACCAACAGCTGGTGAAATCGCAATTAACCAAGCCGACGTCACAAAACTATCGGGCAATCAGTTAGCTGATTTTCGTAGTAAAGAGATCGGCTTTATCTTCCAAGATTTTAATTTATTAGAGAACTTGACGGCTGCTGAAAATATCGCGGTTCCTCTATCTTTACAAGGAGTTAAGGGAAAAGCTACTCATCGTCGCGTAGCAGAAGTTGCTAAACGCTTGTCGATCGATGGGATCTTGAATAGTTACCCTGCTCAAATTTCTGGTGGACAAAAACAACGGGTCGCCGCTGCCCGTGCGCTAATCACTCAGCCTACGATTTTATTGGGCGATGAGCCTACCGGTGCGTTGGATTCAAATAGTGCGCGTGATTTGTTGGACACGATGGAAGAATTGAACCAAAAAGATCAAGTGTCGATCTTATTAGTTACGCATGATCCTTTCTCAGCCAGCTATTGTCGCCGCATCTTATTTATCAAAGATGGTGTGATCTATCAAGAACTCAATCGTGAAGACCAAACCCAAGAAGCTTTCTATCGCCAGATTCTAAGCATTCTTGGAAATTTGGAACAGTAGGAGGAATTTTTGATGCTTTTAAAATTATCGCTTACTGGAATAAAAGGTCGCTTAAGAGATTATGTCGTGCTATTTTCAGGCTTGGTCATGGCTTCGGGGATTTTTTATATGTTCGAAGGATTAGCAACCAATGAAACATTTTTAAAAAGTAATTCTTTGGTGTCGTCGGTCGTATTGATTTTTCATTTAGGAACAGTGCTACTTTCGATCATCACGTTTGTTTATATTTTATATGCTAATTCATTTTTGATGTCGATGCGGCAAAAAGATTATGCTATGTTTATGATGCTAGGCGCCAAAGGCCGTAAAATCGCACAAATGATTTTTATCGAGACCTTTCTCGTGGGTGTCGGGGCAACGATTGTCGGAGTGGTAGTCGGAATTGGCTTGAGTAGTATTGTCCAACAATTATTAGTCAAACAGTTAGCACTTAAAATCACGCATTTTTCAGCAGTAAGTACGACAGGGATGTTAGTTACCTTTGTGTTCTTTACAATAATCTTTTTGCTAGCAGCATTAGTGAATGCGATGACGATCGTTAAAAAACCGATTTTAAGTTTATTGCGTGCAAGTGAAACACCGATGCCAGCAAAGCGTAAAACGATCACTTTGCTTTTAGAAGTGATTGCAGGAATCATTTTCTTAGCGATCGGTTATTATATGATGACTCAAGTATTGAAATTAGCCTTCATAGCATTAGTGATCGCTTTGATCACCATTGTTTTAGGGACGTACTTTGTTTTCCATTCGATCTTGATTTTTGGCTTGAACTTGCTAAAAAACCGTGACAGTGTGGCATTGAAAGGGTTGAATAACTTTACCTTATCGCAATTAAGTTTCCGTATTCAAGATTACACGAAGATCCTGTCGATGGTTGCGATGCTTTTTGCTTTAGCTCTCGGAGCAATTACCGTAGGACTAGGATTTCACAATGAAATTCCTAAGATGACCGAGGTCACCTCTACGTATGATTTGATCTTAAATAATGCGCAAAAAGTCGATGCGTCTAACTTGGCAAGTATTCAGCCGACTTCTGATGTGACCTATACGCAAAAAGAAGATCAAGAGACGATTTATTATAATCAAGCGCAATTTGATCAAAATCCATTAGAAGCTAAAACATTCGTCGCTAATCGGACGACTAAAAAAGTTTATTACGATGGTGAGACTTTAAAAAATGATGTAACAGCCGCTGATGAATTACGTAACTTAGAATTGCCAGAACAAAAAACCAAAAAGCATCAGTTCTTGAGCGCTGCCGCTTTTTCAGCGTTAAATCTCGCACCAACAGAATTACGGGTGATTCATGTAGCTGATTTTATGAAAGACAAAGAGCAATTGTCGCAACTGGTTGAAGAAAATAAACGAAATAATCCCACACTAAATCAAGACAATAGTAGCTTTTCGCAAAAGGTAGCTATTTACGATACGTACAATGCACTATTTTCTGGTTTTGAATTCATGGGCTTCTTCTTAGGAATTGCCTTTTTAACAATGTTGGCCAGCTGTTTGATGTTTAAGATTTTATCAGGAGCTAAAAGTGATATCCAACGCTATGCTATGTTGGAAAAAATCGGAGCGAGACGGCAACTTTTATCATCTTCTATTCGCAAGGAAATCGGAGTTTTATTTTTAGTCCCAGGATTATTAGGAATGCTCCATGTATTGTTTGGATTACAGATGTTTAAAAGTTTACTTAGCGAACCGTACAATAATTTATGGTTGCCATTCTTGATTTTCTTAGTCCTTTACTTGATTTACTATGGATTGACTGTCTGGATCTATACTGGAATCGTGATGAAAAAAACAGCTTAGGAGAGGTTGAAGCAAAAGTCGAAATTCTTTTGCTTCAGCTTTTTTTATTCCTGTGATTTGAAGCAAGCAGATTAATTGAATAAAAGAAAAAGATTGCGTACAATTTATTTGTACAAAATTTATAAGATGGAGTGATAGCGATATGAAAAAAATGTATTCAACAAAAATCATTAATACTGGTGGCCGTTCTGGAGAAGTTCATAGTCCTGATCATTCATTTGAATTAAATATTGCTGCACCGGGTAAACGGGTAGAAAACGCAACGAACCCGGAACAACTTTTTGCGGCTGGTTATAGCGCATGTTTTAATAGTGCCTTAGATCTTGTTAAGCAAAATAAAGGAATCGAAGGTGCAGCGACTGTCAGTGCACAAGTTTCTTTATATGCTGAAAGTGAATCAAGCTTTGTTTTAGGTGTTGAAATCGAAGGTTCAATCGAAGGATTATCGGTAGAAGAAACACAAGAATTACTAGAAATTGCTCATACTGTTTGCCCGTATTCAAAAGCTACAGCAGGCAATATTGAAGTAACAATCAAAGCAGTTGAAGCGTAGTTTTTAGAGTGATGAAGGAACCACTAGATTCAGCTCACGAGAATGCGGCGTTACTATTAGAAAATCAATTATGCTTTCCAATGTATGCCGCTTCAAAAGAAATAACGAAACATTATAAACAGTTATTGAATCCTTTGAATCTAACGTATACGCAGTACTTAGTCATGTTAGTCCTTTGGGAAACGGATGGATTATCGGTAACTGAATTAGGGAAGAAATTATGTTTGGATTCGGGTACGTTGACGCCGGTATTAAAAAAACTAGAAACAAAAGAATTCATTCAGCGAATACATGATCAAGCAGATGGTCGATTGTTAACTATTTGTTTAACAAGTAGTGGACAGAGGTTAAAAGAACAAGCCAAAACTATTCCAAATCAAATTCATGAGTTTCTTCCGCTTTCTGAGGAAGAATTATTGATACTGCAACGTTTAACTACAAAATTCATTGCTGGTATTTCTAATAACTAAAAAAGCCCAAAAGAATTATGATTCTTTTGGGCTTTTTGTTTTGCTATTTTTTCTCTAAAACGGCAATAAATTCACGCATATAATCAGGAAGATCAGGTGGGCGTCGACTAGAAACAATATGTCCATCGGTTACGACGGGCGTGTCGATCCATGTAGCTCCAGCATTAGTCATATCATCTTTGATACCTGGGGTACTAGTAACTTTTTTCCCTTTAAGAATGTCTGCAGAAATTAACACCCATCCGGCATGGCAAATTTGGCCGATAACTTTTTCTGCTTGCTCCATCTTCTGAACAAATGAGATGACCTCAGAAAAGCGACGTAATTTGTCAGGTGCCCATCCACCCGGGACAAGAATAGCATCATAGTCAGCAACATCGATATCGCTGAAAGCATAATCAGATTCCGCTGGAACGCCATACTTCCCAATATAGGTTTTATGTGCCTCAGCTCCAACTAAATCAACTTGTGCCCCTTCTTCTCTAACACGATGAACAGGATACCAAAGTTCTAAGTCTTCAAAGTCATGATCAACTAATGCAATAACCTTTTTGTTTTCTAAACGCAAGATGACTCCTCCTTTTTCTTGATAAATTTACCATAACAGAAACTAGTGGAAAGATAAAAATATCCGCTTACTAAAAGAGTAGTTACTTCCTAGAATAAGCATTTAGAAATTTAAATCAGTAATATAAGTAAATGAAAGCACTAATTATATTCTGTTATTTTATGGATAAATATTAAGAATGTGAATTTTTTATGTCTCAGAAAATTTTCATTTATTTTTACAAAACTAGCAAAATAGCGGACTTATCGTTAAATTTTAAAGGTTATCTATAATAATTTTTAATTTTTTAAAAAATAGTATTTTTTTACTAAATAAAAATGCATATTTTTTGAAATCTGTTATAGTAGAAACGGACAATTTAATAGAGAAAGAAGTGTTCCGGATGAACCGGATAAAGCAAGCTTTTACCAACCGTTGGGTCATCTTAATGGTAGTCAGCGTACTATTCTGGGCAAAAACGATTTTCGCCTACTACACCGATTTTTCATTGGGTGTACAAGGATCCATCCAGTATTTCATTTTATGGATCAATCCAATTGCGACAACGTTATTGATTTTCGGAGTATTCCTGTATATCAAAAAGATCAAACCAGCACTGATCACATTATTTCTGTTAGATCTTTTCAACACTTTGATCTTGTATCTCAATGTGATTTTTTATCGTGAGTTTACTGACTTTGTCACGATAAAATCAGTTTTAGGATTTTCAAAAGTCTCTCAAGGAATTTCTGGGAGTTCATTTGCCTTAATGAAAGTCCATGATGTTTTGTATTGGATCGATATTCTCGTTTTCTTAGGTATTTTGATCTACATTTTTGTGAAACGAAAAAAGATTATCAGTAAACCGGTTCGTAAATCTTTTGCGGTGGCAATCAGTTGTTTATCAGCGTTGATATTTTCTGTGAACTTATCATTGAGTGAAGCTAATCGTCCTCAATTATTACAACGGACGTTTGACCGTTCGTATATTGTAAAATATTTAGGATTGGATGCTTTTACGATCTATGATGGGATCAAAACAGAGCAAACCAATAGTGTGCGTGCTCACGCCTCTAGTAATGGGTTGACGGATGTATTGAAATACACCAAGAGCCACTATGCAGCACCGGATTCAAGTAAATATGGGATCGCTAAAGGCAAAAATATTATTGTGATCCATTTAGAAAGTTTCCAACAATTTTTGATCAATATGAAAGTGGATGGTCAAGAAGTCACACCATTTTTAAATAGTTTAGAAAATGATAGTCAGCAAACATTGGCTTTTGATAACTTCTTCCATGAAGTTGGACAAGGTAAAACCAGTGATGCTGAAAACATGTTAGAGACAAGCACCTTTGGGTTATCGCAAGGCTCATTGTTTACACAACTTGGATCGGATAATACTTTCCAAGCGGCACCTGCTATTTTAAATCAGCAGTCAGGCTATACAAGCGCTGTTTTCCATGGGAATGTCGGTAGTTTCTGGAATCGAGACCACGTGTATAAGAACCTAGGCTATCAAAATTTCTTTGACCGTTCATACTTTAACTCTTCAGATGAAAGTTTAGGCTACGGTATTTTAGATAAAGATTTATTGAAAGAGTCTGTCGGACATTTAGAACATTTGCAACAACCTTTTTATGCAAAATTCTTAACCGTAACAAACCATACGCCGTATTTAACAGATGATAAGAATTTCAATTTTCCATCATTGAATACAGGAGACAGTACGGTTGATGATTATGTACGAACGGCTCACTATTTAGACGAATCTTTACGTGAATTCTTTGATTATCTTAAAGCATCTGGTATTTATCAAAATTCGATCTTTATGATCTATGGAGACCATTTTGGTATTTCAGATAGCAATAATAAAGATTTAGCGAAAGCTTTAGGCAAAGATCCATCAACATGGAGTAAATTTGATGATGCTCAAATGCAACGTGTCCCATTGATGTTCCATATTCCAGGTTATACTCAAGGTGGAATCCAACATCAATACGGCGGTGAAATCGATGTCTTGCCAACGTTGCTTCATTTGGTAGGGGTTGATAGCTCGAAATATATTCAATTTGGGACAGATCTATTCTCCTCACAACATGACCAGACAGTAGCATTCAGGAATGGTGATTTCGTGACACCAAATTACACGGAACTAGGCGGTCAAACCTATGACAATAAAACAGGTGAAGTTGTTGATACGAATGAATTAGGTATCACCTCGGATATCAACCAAAAACAAAAACAAGTGAAAGAAGCATTGAGCTTGTCGGATAAATTGAATCAAGAAAATCTATTGCGATTCTATACACCAGAAGGATTTTCACCGATTGATCCAAAAGACTTTGAATACAAAAACTTGGATAAGAAAAACGAGGCAATCGAAAAAGCCAAAGGGAATAAGTCGACCAGTGTATTTTCTAAAAATGGAAATAAAACAACTGCCGACCTTTATCCATCAATCAAGTAAAAAGCAAGGAGCCGTTATCAAGGGCTCCTTGTTTTTTTTATAAAAAGGATAATTAGTTGCTTGGATAACTTATTCGGCTTAGAATAAAGTTAAAAGTAATGTAAAAGGTAGGGGAATTATGGTTGATTTTGATAGTGTTATCCAGAATATTGTTCATCCATTTGTTTTAGTCTTAGATGTATTATCGATTGGCATCATTGTATTTGGAGCAATTGCGTCGTTTATAAAACTGGTCCAAGCAAAAACCAAAAATAAATTTCCATCTGTTTTGACACGAAATAAATTTATCAAAGCCTATTTAGGAAGTTATATCTTATTGAGTTTAGAATTTTTGATCGTAGCAGATATCATTGAATCAATCATTAAACCTACATTTCAAGACATTATTAAATTAGCTTTGATCGTCATTATCCGAACAGTGATTTCTTACTTTTTAAACAAAGAAATCAGCGAATTTTCAGAAGGCCAATAAATAGTAAAAAAATGGTCTATAATTTTGCTACTAGTAATTTAAAAAGGAAAGAATTCCTGTAAGCCGGGAATTTTCTTTCTTTTTATTTATTTATTTGTTATTGATACCCCTTTAAATCCATGGTATGATTATCTTGCTTCGGGAGTGGATGGGTTCTGGTGTGCCCTCTGGTCTTCAAAACCAGTATGAGGAGTTAAGAGCTTCTTGGGTGAGTTCGATTCTCACACATTCCCGCCAATATTGGATCTAACAGTCAGCTATCTTTGGTAGTTGACTTTTTTATCGTTTCATTTATTTTTGAAAAAATTTAACGTGGAAGACAGGAATCGAACCTGCAGCTTAAATGTAATAAAACAAACGACTGTTTTAAGTTTCATCGTTAAGCCAAAACACCAAGTTCATCCACAGAAGACAATAGATAGAAAATTTATTTGATTGACTGTAACTACTATAGTTGTCGAAGCTTAAATAAAACTGAAGAGGAAATTTTAAGCAAAAAAGACAACTGTTTAAAAACAGTTGTCAATGAGTTAGAACGTGAAAGTGTTAATGACAATGACATATTCGTTAAACAAAGGAAAGGAACTAACTCAGTGGATAGTATAAAACTAAAAAATTTATTTGTGAAATAAAAAACACCAAAAAAATATTTTTAAGCTAAATTCGTAAATAAAAATAGTATAAATAA
The DNA here is from genome assembly GCF_045862035.1 of Enterococcus hailinensis. Taxonomy (NCBI): domain Bacteria; kingdom Bacillati; phylum Bacillota; class Bacilli; order Lactobacillales; family Enterococcaceae; genus Enterococcus; species Enterococcus hailinensis. The sequence goes on from NZ_BAAFRV010000014.1 coordinate 63,351, forward strand.
GTATTTTTTTTGTTTTGATGAAGTTTTATTAACGGTTAAATAATATAAACTGTTGATAGTGCTTTTTTTGTAGAATCTATTTTGTTATGATGGAGTTGTTCTTACAAAGGAGGAGTTTTAATGAACGAGCAATATGGTGATGAAATACCTCAAGCAATCAAAGGGTGGAATTGGGGAGCATTTATGTATAATATCACGTGGGGATTTGGGAATAAAACCTATCTGCCGTTATTATGTTTGATTCCAGTATTTAATATTGTTTGGATTTTCGTTTGTGGGTTTAAAGGAAATGAATGGGCTTGGCAAAAAGGGAACTATGAGGATGTTGAGACGTTTTTAGCGGTGCAGCAGACATGGAATCGTGCGGGAATCGTTTCAATTATTTTATCTATTATAGCTATAATTATTTTTCTGTTTTTGTTACCGGTACTCATTTATATTAGTACTAGCTATTTATATAATTAATTTTGATCGACCACTTGATAGTGGTCTTTTTTTATTGAGTCTATTTAGTATAAATAAAAAAGACAGTCGTAGAAAACGACTGTCAATGAGCTAGAATGAAAGTTTATGTTGCCATGTCATGTTTGTTTAAAAAAAAGGAAAGGAACTAGCTCGATAATTATTGTATACCTAGGATTATTTTATGTTAAATGATATCCTAGCTAAAAATAGTATTGGTCTATATTCGTTAAAAAAATAGCGTAAATGACCAAAAAAATAAATATAAGCTGCGAATGTAATGGAAATAGCAAGGAGGAAACATTTTTGATTACGGTAAAAGATATGCAAGAATCTCAGCGAAACGAATTAAGGGACTTATATCTCATCAGCCGAAAGGAAGCTTTTTATTGGTTAGATTCAACTGGATTTAAATTAACTGATTTTGATAATGATACGTTAGGGGAAAGTGTTTTAGTTGCTGTAGAGTATACTAAAGTTGTGGGTTTTATTTCCATCTATCTAGAAGATTCTTTTATTCATCGCCAATTGTAAAATTAAGCTAGACAACAAAAAAAGTCATTTATGCTACACTCAACTTGTATTTCCGCCTAAAGAAAAACAAGGAGTGAGCCTAAATGACCTATACTCATCTTACTACAGACGAACT